>DASVNY010000059.1:0-3781 GCA_036383615.1 Chitinophagaceae bacterium | reverse complement strand
CATAAGTTGAGGGCAATATTACATTCAATACAGTGACCGGTAAACATCCAGGTACTTTTGCGCTGATAAATGCCAGTTAAAATTTCTTCCTCTTTCTTTTATCTGCTCACTAAGTCGCCTGTGTTTGTATTGCTCCATACCATTATCAAATACCTGCCTGATATGATCTGGATTGAAATCACGGAAATAAAAGGAAACATCACCACCTATCTCCGGCAGCACCGTTCTGTCTGACAGGAATAAAGGTTTGCCACAACTCATCGCTTCAGTAACAGGCAGGCCAAAACCTTCGGATACCGAAGGAAATGCAAAGGCCCTGCAATTATTGAAGTACCATGATTTTTCCGTTTCTGTTACGGGCCCTAACAATCGCACATTGCTTTCTACTCCTAATTCACGCGATTGCCGATTGATAAACGACAAGTAATCGCCATCATCGGGTTTGCCAGCGATCAACAGTTCCATGGTGTTTTGTTGGAGCAATGGCAACAGAACATGAAAATTCTTTTTCCGGTTGATCACGCCAATGGAAAAAAGAAAAGGCCGCTTAGGTTTATATGAGTTGGAATTCAGCCGTGGCGCAGCCAGCATATTTGTGCCATTATATATTACATGTATTGGTTTATTACCGGTATCGCAATGTTTCAATACATCCTTACGGCTAAACTCGGATATGCAAACGATGGCATCTGCCCTGTTGATCAATGCCTGCAGGTGACGTAAATATTTTTGCCTTTTTGTTTCGGTCTTCTTTTCGTCGTATAAAAAATTCAGGTCGTGAATTGATAACACCACTTTGATCTTCCGGTTACGAAAGGGCATGTAGTTGGTACATTGGTAGGTCGCATGCCAGATATCATAATCGTTTAGTTGCGGCATCACGAATTTGTGCAAAGAGTTTTGTGTGATGTGGTTAGATGAATTAAATGACCAGGATTGCCCACCCGCGGGAGTGTAGAAAAACAATTGTTCATTTAACAAGCTGATATTTTTTTCAAGATAGCGACCCAAATTCAAACAGTAATGATAAAGTCCTGTGTCAGGAAATTTCATTCTCTCACAATCAAAGATTATTCTCTGCATCTCAATAGTTTTTCACGCTGCCACAATAAGAACCAGTTACCAAAATCATTCCGATAATGGCAGCAATCTGTTTTCTCCTGTTTGTGAGTGGTGGTAAGCTCTCCGTAAATGGAGTACAAACTGGGATATTAATTTTGTTTCAGCAATGATAAGGATCAGGCTTGTTCTTGAATTTTATCATCGCTGAACAACCTGACAACCTTTTTTTTAAAACCATTGCATCGGGTACAAAAAAAATCCGGCATTTGAATTGTTTTATTGCAACAAGTTTAACGTTCAAAAAAAAATCTTTATCGTAAAGCTGCTAATTTCGCTTTTCTTAATTTTTAAAAGAGAGATACTGTAAGAGGGATATGAAAAAGATCATTTTGGATTGTGACCTGATGAAGCATCGAAACTCCGGGTTGTATTATTATTGTCTCAACCTTGGTCATTATACGCAGCAATTATTGGAGAATGATAATTCGGCAAATATTTCTTTTTATGTGCCGTCTGCTGAAAAAACATCATTTGGAAAAACAGGGAATCATATCATAGAGAAGAGAGGTTGGCAAAATTTCTTTAAACCATTTCTCCGTAACTGCGTTATCTGGCACTCACCGTTTCAGTCGGGTCGCATTTTACCTGATAAGAAAAAACATCCCCACATTCGGGTATTGCTTACCATTCATGATCTTAACCAGTTGCATGAAGGCAAACCGGTAGAAGAACAGCAAAAGAGTTTGGCACATACGCAATCGTTGATCGACAGGGCCGATGCAATTGTCTGCATTTCGGATTTCTGCAGGCAGGATGTGCTGAAGAATTGTGAAGTGAATAATAAACCATTGTATGTTATTCATAATGGTATTCATAAAGTAGAACAACCGCGACTCACAGCAACATCAATAAGACCGTCAAGACCATTTTTATTTGGTATGGGCTACGTGAACCGGAAAAAGAATTATCATGTGCTCTTGCCCTTATTAAAAGATGAGTCATTGGAAATGGTGATCGCCGGGCGGTTGGATGAACCGGATTATGTGACGGCCATAAAAAAACAAGCAGAAGAAATGGGCGTGGCCGACAGGCTGCATTTAACAGGCCCCGTTTCGGATGGAGAAAAAGGATGGTATTTGCAGAATTGCCTTGCCTTTGTTCATCCATCATTAGCAGAAGGATTCGGTGCTCCCGTTGTTGAAGCCATGCAGTTTGGCAAACCATTATTTATTTCTTCTTTGACATCCCTGCCGGAAATAGGCGGTGATGTGTCATTCTATTTCCGCAATTTTGATGCGGCTCACCTGCAAGAGGTTTTTAGTTCAGGAATGCAACGATATAAGGAAGCGGAGATGTCAACTGCTATCAAAGCAAGAGCTTTGCAGTTCGACTGGAATGAAAAAGCTAAACAGTATTTAGAAGTGTATAAAACCTTATTTTAAGTTAATGGCAGTCTTCAACGATATACGTTCAATTGCATCTATGAGCAGGCAGGAATTCGAAACCACCTGTATGGCTCATACGGCAAATGCTTACCTGGGTGATCATATTTCTTTGTGCAAAGTGCTCACGAAATATAAAATGTATGTTGATACAAGAGATCTTGGCATCGCACCGCATCTTATCATGGATGGATATTGGGAATCATGGTTGACGCAATGTCTCGCCGAAAAAGTGAAACCCGGGTTTGTTTGCATGGATATTGGCGCTAACCTGGGCTATTATTCTTTATTAATGGCTGAGCTTTGCGGGCATAGCGGTCGCACTATTTCTGTTGAGCCGAATCCTTCCATGGCCAAATTGCTCCGGTTCTCAGAATTTATTCATGGCTGGAACTTCAATATTGTAGAAAAAGCTATTGCCGATAAACCCGGCGAGGCTGAATTGACCATTCCTGAAGGTTCTTTTGGCGGGGCATCCCTGGCAAGCGAACCCGGATCGCCATTCGCGAAAAACTCCCGCGTCAACGTTGCCGTTACAACTGTTGACGATATTGTTCAGGAGCTGCGACTTTCAAAAGTTGACATGATCAAGATTGATGTGGAAGGGTACGAGCCCCAGGTTTTTGAAGGGATGAAAAAAACCATCACAAACAATCCACAGTTACAATTAATAATTGAATACAGTCCTTTTGCATACAAAGAGGCCAAAAAATTCTCCGATTTCCTGTTCGATCATTTTACGATTTATAGGATCAAAGACGTGGATAGCACAGAATTGATTGACAAGGCTGGCATGCAAAAACTCCTTGAATTAAAGGATCATACAGATCTTTACCTGGCCAGGAAATAGAGTCGGGAGGGAGCTTATCCCGGCCTTTTCCACAGCTTAAAAATCTTTGTTTTTCAAATTGGCGGATTAACCCCTCACCCTTACCTTTGCGGCCTGAAAAGAACCGGTTGCTGATTAGCAGTTACTGGTCACTGGTTATAGCTTCCAGCATTAAAAATTTTTCAGTGACACTGAAGATTTTCGGGAGACGGAAACCCAACCAGGAACAAGAACCTAGAAACCAGAAACAAGAAACAATCGATATATGGCAAATGTTGGTAAAGTAAAACAGGTTATCGGCGCCGTTGTTGACGTGCAGTTCGATGGCAAACTTCCCGAGATTTACAACGCATTAGAACTTAAAAAAGAAAATGGTGATATACTCGTTCTCGAGGTGCAGCAGCACCTTGGTGAAGACAGTGTTCGTACCATTGCGATGGACGGTACC
>DASVNY010000058.1:0-3491 GCA_036383615.1 Chitinophagaceae bacterium | reverse complement strand
TTCCAAAATATCGGCAAGCGGTGCAACAGGTCATGCGGTAGAATTCGCGGGTTCTGCTATCCGTTCATTAAGCATGGAAGCAAGAATGACTATTTGTAATATGAGTATTGAAATGGGTGCAAGAAGTGGAATGATCGCGCCTGATGAAACAACATTCAATTATATCAAAGGGAGAAAATTTGCTCCACAGGGTGCTGAGTGGCAAACTAAACTAGCCGAATGGAAAGAACTGTATTCCGATGATGATGCAGTGTTCGATAAAGAATTTCATTTTGATGCAACCGATATTCAACCGATGATAACTTATGGCACCAACCCGGGAATGGGGATCGGTGTTACAGAAAATATTCCCACCAACGCAACGATCAATGAAACAGATAAAAGCGGTTTATCAAAATCGCTTGCTTATATGGGATTGACAGAAGGCAGCCCTATCAAAGGACAAAAGATAGACTATGTATTCATAGGTAGCTGCACCAATTCAAGGATCGAGGACCTGCGAATGGTTGCAGATTTTATAAAAGGGAAAAAGAAAGCAAGCGATGTGGAAGTGTGGATCGTTCCCGGCAGCAAACAAGTAGAAGCACAAGCCATAGAAGAAGGAATTGATAAGGTATTTGAAGAAGCAGGTTTTATGTTGCGGCAACCCGGTTGTTCAGCATGCCTGGGTATGAACGAAGACAAGATACCAGCGGGCAAATATTGTATCAGCACCAGCAACAGGAATTTTGAAGGAAGACAAGGTGCAGGAGCAAGAACATTGTTGGCAAGTCCATTAACTGCAGCAGCAGCAGCGATCACCGGGGAAGTATCTGACGTAAGAGAAATGCTGCATAGCAATAATTAATGATCATTAATTAATAATTACTGATGCCTAGATCATTGGATATAGTAAAAAGCAGGTTTGTTCCAATCAATATCGAAAACATCGATACTGACCAGATCATTCCTGCCCGTTTCTTAAAAGCAACAACCAAAGAAGGATTTGGAAAAAATCTTTTTCGTGACTGGCGCTATTATAATGATGACGAAACAAAAACAAGAGCCGACTTTCCCTTGAATATGTCGCAGTTTGACGGGGAGATATTAGTGGCTGGTAAAAATTTTGGTTGCGGTTCATCAAGAGAACATGCCGCATGGTCCATTTTGGATTATGGCTTCAGGGTGGTAGTATCAAGTTTCTTCGCAGATATTTTTAAGAATAATGCTTTGAACAATGGCGTGCTGCCCGTGCAGGTGAGTGAAGAATTTCTACAGCGCATTTTCCTGCAGGACAATAACACCGAACTCACAGTTGACCTGGAAAAACAAACCATTACCATCAACTCAACGGGAGAAAGTGAAGGATTTGAGATCAACAGCTATAAGAAAACCTGTTTATTGAATGGCTATGATGATATTGATTTCTTGTTAAGTCTTAAACCTGAAATTGAAAAATTTGAGAAGCTGTGAGCTACTAGCGATGAGCTTCGAGCCTAAGTCTCGAAGCTCGCAGCTCAAAGCTCGTAGCTAATAAATAAAGTAACTATGAAAAAGAATATTACAGTAATCGAAGGTGATGGCATTGGCCCCGAAGTAACTAAACAATCTATCAGGGTATTGAATGCTATTGCAGAACATTTTGGTCATGAGTTCAGCTATAACTATCAATTGATGGGCGCTGACGCGATTGACAAAACAGGAAATCCCTTACCTGATGAAACGATTGAAGCCTGCCTGAACAGCGATGCTATTTTATTTGGCGCGATTGGTCATCCTAAATATGATAATGACCCTACCGCCAAAGTGAGACCCGAGCAAGGGCTTTTGAAACTGAGAAAAACACTACAGCTCTTCGCTAATATTCGTCCCGTTAGCACTTACGCTTCTTTACACCATTTATCTCCGCTGAAAAGCAAAAATCTCGAAGGAGTTGATTTCATCATCTTCCGTGAATTAACTGGCGGTATTTACTTCGGTGAAAAGAAATTAGCTGAAGACGGTTCACAGGCAAGTGATGACTGCGTTTATACTAAGGCCGAGATCGAAAGAGCCGCTCATCTTGCCTTTCATTTTGCCCAAAAACCAGGCAGAAGAAAAAAACTGACATTGGTTGATAAAGCCAATGTGCTTGAAACATCAAGACTCTGGAGAAAAGTGGTGCAGGAAGTTTCCAGGCAATACAGTGATGTGACCGTTGAATATATGTTTGTTGACAATGCAGCGATGCAGATCATATTGAACCCCGCGCAGTTTGATATCATTCTTACTGAAAACATGTTTGGCGATATCATCAGTGATGAAGCCAGTGTTATCAGTGGTTCATTGGGTCTTCTTCCTTCCGCTTCTGTTGGCGCTGGTGGCAGTCTTGCATTGTTTGAGCCTATTCATGGTTCCTATCCACAAGCAGCGGGAAAGGATATTGCCAATCCTATTGGCTCTATTCTATCCACAGCATTGATGCTCGATTTTTTGGGCATGAAAGAAGAAGGTGACCTGGTTCGTGAAGCGGTGAACTGGACATTGAGTAATGGCTTTGTAACAAAAGATATTGACCCGGTGAATTTCTATTTTACCTCCACCATTGGAGAGCTGATAAGTGATTATGTGGGTGGTAAGATACCTGGTTCAGTAAAGAAAGAAAATATTGAGTTGCGTAAATCAACGATCATATAGCCCCCTAAATCCCCCTGAAGGGGACTTAGGTACATTCTTTTAAATTGAAAAGAGTTGTGGGTTTGTAAATAAAAACGTGCGATTGGGATAAAAAGATAACGTTTGTTCTTTTTTGAAAATAAAATTGCTTGCTGAGTTCTTTTTTTGAAACGGCGGGTGTATTTTCGTAACAGATACATCCTTCATGTTTAACAGGCGAATACATAACATCATTACCGCTATCACCGCGATTATTATTGTGGTCGTGATTATTATTCCTGTAACAACTGGAGGTGGACACTGTATATAAAAACAAAACAACGAATACAAAGAACCCCGCCTCCAAAAAGGCGGGGTTCTTTTTTGGGCCTCCCCAAGCCCCTCCCGAAGGAGGGGTTTAGAAGAGTCCTAAAGAAGAAAAACTAAAAACAACAGGAGAACAAGACAATGTACTATTCAGAAAATACAATCATCTATTTCAACGGGCAGTTTATAAAAGCTGCAGATGCTAAGACGGATCTCTATAGTCAGTCACTGCACTATGGTTATGCTGTGTTTGAAGGTATCCGCTCCTATCCTGTTAATGGTGGTACAAGAATATTCAAAGCAAAAGAGCATTACGACAGGTTGCGCCGTTCTGCTGAGCTGGTGAAAATGCCTTTTGCTTATTCAACCGAGGAGCTCACTGAATTGACTTATGAAACATTGCGACGGAATAATTTCACAGATGCCTATATCCGTCCACTCGTATTGTGTTCTCCCAATATGTCTTTATCAAAGGGTCGTGAATCTTATCTGGCTATCGAAACATGGGAATGGACAAATGGTTATCTCGCCAATAAAATGAGAGTGATGAC
>DASVNY010000057.1:0-2198 GCA_036383615.1 Chitinophagaceae bacterium | reverse complement strand
ATTGCAATCATGTTTGTGAATCATAATATCACTGATCTAAAAAATAAAGAGAAACAATTAGAGCAGGCTGAAAAGAAATACGAGACACTGATCAATACATTATCGGATGGAGTGATTATGATCAATTCCGTTGGACATATTGAAGCGTGTAATACCCGTGCAGCAGAGATATTGGGAATATCAGAGAAAGAGTTATTGGAAAAGCAAACCTTAACGCCTACTTCTTTTGATGTAATAAAAAGAGATGGAACTGCTTTTTCTGCCAATGAGTTGCCGGGCACTATTTCGCTGAAAACAGGATTGCCACAGTATAATATTGTAATGGGAGTAAGGCAGGCAAGTGGTAAGATTGTATGGGTACTGATCAATAGCCGTGGAATATTTAATCCCGGTGAGAGCAAACCTTATGCTGCGGTTGTGTCTTTTTCTGATATCACCGAGAAGCTTAATTCTGAAGAAACGTTACGTAAAACAAGCGAGCGGCAATATTATGCCGGGCAGGTTGTTTCAGATGCGATATGGGATCTTGATCTTGAGACCAACCAGATATATAGAAGTGATGCCTTCATCAGTTTTTCAGGATATACTGTTGAGGAAATAAAGCCGTGCCTCGACTGGTGGTTTGAAAAAACACACCCGGATGACCGGGAAAGAGTGAAAGCAGGTTTTAATACCTGTGTTGGAAAAGGAGAAACAAACTGGCAGGATGAGTATAGATTTCTTTGTGCCAACGGTAAGTATCGCTATTTGCTCGACAGGGCGATCATTCAGTATAAAGGAAAAAAGCCTATCCGTATCATCGGTGCTATCCAGGACCTCACGGAAAGAAAAAAGCTGGAAGCGCAATTATTAAATGATGAGATCCAAAAACAAAAACAGCTGAGCCAGGCATCGATCCTTGCACAGGAACAGGAAAGAAATAATATCAGCAAAGAGTTGCATGATAATGTGAACCAGATACTCAGCAGTGCAAGATTGTTTATGAACACAGCGCAAAAAGATATTGAACAAAGAGATGAATTATTAGCCAAGGCGATCGAGTATCAAACTCTTGCACTGGAGGAAATAAGGAAACTCTCAAGAACGTTGAGCACATCATTAGTAAAAGCGATCGGTTTGAGAGAGAGCCTGGATGATATTGTCTATAATATGAAAAGCCTGCAGAACCTTGATGTGGATTTCAAGTATAACAGGAGGGTGGAGGAAAAATTATCTCATGACCAGCAACTAATGATCTTCCGTATCATTCAGGAACAAACAAGTAATATTATCAAGTATGCAGAGGCTAAATCAGTGAAAATATTATTGAACGAAACAGGCGGCAAAATCCACCTTGTTATTAGTGACGATGGCAAAGGCTTCGACACAAAGAAAAAAGCCAAAGGGATCGGCCTTGTCAATATCATGAGCAGGGTAGATGCTTATAATGGCAAGATCAATATTATTTCATCACCTGGTAACGGCTGTACGCTTGAATTGCAATTTCCTGTGAAAGCCTGATCTGTTTATTTGAGTGGGTCAAGTGTACAGTTCACCGTGATCTTAACCGTTTTGGAGATATTATCCTGATACATTTTGGGAATAGTAATATTATAGTCCGCCAGTAAGATATTAAAGACGGAATAAGCGATGATCTTTCCTTCCTTTACTGTCAATGTCCCGGTAGCTTCTGCATCTTTTGTAACGCCGTGGATCGTTAACTGCCCTTTTACCTTCACATTATAGATGCCATCGTTCGAATAGTCCACTGAACCGCTATTCACCAGTTGCCCCTTAAATTCTCCTTTTGGGTATTTATCACTTTCTATATAACTATTATTAAAATGCTCCTGCATCAATGCCTTCTTAAATTCAAAGCCTTTCATTAATACGGCAAATTGCATATCACCTGTTTTTGTATCAAGCAACGCAACGGCGCTTTTATGAGTGGCCTCTATATTTTCTAATGGTGCTACCGAAAAGAAAGAGATCTTTCCTGTTTTAGTATAAAATTTTTCCTGTGCTTCAACACTGAATGAGAACAGTGAAAGAATAGTTACTAAAAGAATATTTATCCTACGCATAACCTATTTCTTTTTAATAATGACACAACGATTCAGGATGACATCGGAGCCCAAACCCATTTCATCTTTATTAAAACCCGTGCAGGCTCCACGTATTCTTGCAGACGAGCCTTCTGTCAGCATGGCTGCATCGCC
>DASVNY010000056.1:0-13264 GCA_036383615.1 Chitinophagaceae bacterium | reverse complement strand
CTGCTTCAATTGCATTTCACTCTGCTCTTTTTGAAGTTCCAGCGATTGCAGGTTCAGCTTGGAACGATCCCAAGCACTTCGTGCCGAGCGACCATTGAAAATAGGTACACTGATACCGATCCCAACGCTTTGTCCAAAATTATTGCTGAATTGTCTCCCTATATTATCAGGTTTAAAGTATCCCACCAGGTTAGTTCCATCGGTAAACTCCGGGATCTCTACAGGATAAAAAACTCCGCCGCCGGCATTTACTCTCGCTCCTGAATTTTCATATCCTACAAGCACCTGGTCATACATGGCTCTTTTAAAATGTACCGCATTTGTTGATAAGCTTCCAAACGCGGAAATGGTTGGATACATCCTGCCCTTTGCCGCGCTCACCGATTTCATCGCCGATTGAATGCGCAATGAGTTTACTTTTTGCTGCGGTAAGTTAGTCATTGCTTTTGCATACACTGCATCAGGTTGCAGCTCGGCCAATGGCTCAACCGGGATATTTTCAACAGGAGGAACAACGATATCAAAAGGGGTTGCCGCATCCAGGTTCAGCAATGCTTTCATTTGCAAAAGGAATTGCTGTGCTGTTGTTTCAGCAGTGATAAGACCTGAACTATCTCTTGCCAATTGCGCTTCCAGCTCGGCAGCATTCAATTCCGGTAAAGCGCCGGCATCAACTCTTTTTCTTGTTGTTTCTAATTGATTGATCGTTTGCGTTACCTGCACTTCCGCTATTCTTGCCTGCTCCTTTGCCAGCAACACCTGTAAATAAGCTGCTGCTACATTTAAAGCAATATCATTTTTTAGCTTATTCGTTTGCTCCTTATCGGCCTCCCAGTTCAACCGGTTAGCCTCGATCGTGTTTTTTTTGCGAGAACCAGTTAAACAAATTAACCTGTGATTGCAACTGCATGCCGGTATTAAAGAAATTATTGTCCTCCAGCACACCTGTTGTAGGATTTTCAGAGCGGCCAAAACGATATCCCATACTTCCTGAAAAATTGAGGGAGGGCAAACGCTCTGCTTTGCTTTGGGTGTATGTCAGCGCAGAAAATCTTGATTGCAGATCTGTTTGACGTATGGAAATATTATTTTTCAATGCATAATCAACGCAACGAATGATATCCCATTTTTCGGCAGTATCGGTTTGAGCAAAAAGATAACCAGTAAAAGATAAGCTTATAAGCAGTAGAATACTTCGGCACATCATGCGACAAAAATAAATGAAATGCGCTGGCGTATTGGTGATTTTTTGGGAAGAAGGGGTTAAAATCTCTTTTATTTTCCTATTGCCCGATTATTCCTTTATCTACCTTTAGTAAAAAACCTTAACTATGGGATTGCTGTATGCAGAAATTGAGTTGATAATCGTTCATCCCGACCATCCCGATATCGGGCATACGAGAATTTGATGATCAGATTTTATTCAACGCCTGTTCAAGATCAGCGATAAGATAACCGGGGTCTTCCAGTCCTGCATACATGCGCACATAACGATGCTCCCTGTTAGAAGGATCGAAGTCAGCTTCAGCAATACCTGCACATTTGGGTATCACCAGTGATTCATGTCCGCCCCAGCTCACTGCCATCATAATGTGTTTTAATGATTCGCAGAACCTGACAATTTCTTCTCTCCTTGTTGCCTTTAAAACAATAGTGAACAAACCGCAGGCACCGGTCATTTGCTGCTTAGCCAATTCATACTGCGGGAATGATTCATCAAAGGGAAAGATGATGGATTCTATTTTGGAGTGTTGCTTCAGATAACTGATGAGTTGATGGGTTGTTCGGGTGATACGATCCAGGCGGGCAGGTAATGTTCGGAGACCTCTTATCAATAACCAGGCATTAAAAGGTTGAATGCCGCTGCCTACATTCAGGTATTCACTGTCAAATATTTTTTTCATCATGGCATGGCTGCCACTTAACACGCCGCCTAATGTATCGCTATGACCACCGATATACTTAGTAGCCGTTTGCATCGCCAGGTCAATCCCCATTTCAATCGGTCGTTGATAGATAGGACTGCAATAGCTATTATCAATTAATGTGACTATCTCTTTTGATTTTGCAAAAGCAGCTACCTCAGCGATAGGCTGTAAAACAAAATCCCAACTATTGGGCGATTCAAGGTAATAGAATGTAGTATTGGGTTGAGTAGCCTGCTTCCAATTATTAATATTGGTTCCATCAATGTAAGTAGTGCTCACTCCAAACCTTGACAGGATCACATCAAAGGTCCGTTGCGCCCATGTGTAGGGTTTTGCCACCGAAACAATATGATCACCTGCTTTTACATTGGCCAGTACTGCTGCAAAGATCGCAGCTGCTCCATTGTTAAATACCAGGCAATCCTCGGCATCATCCATTGCTGCCAGTTTCTTTCTGAGAATATCAACAGTAGGATTTAAACCACGGCTATAGAGATAACCACTCATCTCATCTTCAAACGCTTTCTTTAAGTCATCAACTTTTTGAAAAGCAAAATTGCTGGTTTGAATAATGGGAGGAGCAATAGCATTGAAGTAGTGTTCTCTTTCTTCGCCCAACTCATTTATTATATAGGAAAGATCCATTATGCAGTTCTCTTATGGTAGAAAAAATAATATACAACAAGAAAGAAGGCAAGCAGGCCAACACCGATCAATGCAGCATTTACATCCTTGATCACCACTCCTACAGCGATCATAAAATAGCTGAACACAAAAAATGCCGCTAACAATGGCGTGAACTTGTTCCAGGCACCCGTTATCATCACCTGGTTCTGTTTTCGCTTTCTTAATATAAATAAGGTAGCGGCAGACGTGCTCATACCAATACTATCAAGGAACATGGTAAAGTTGAGAATATTATCAACCCCTTTTCCAAAGAATGTGATCACGATCGTAATAAAAGAAAAAGTAGCCAGCCCTGCTACCAGCGCTTCCGTTTTAGGATGCCTGTAAGAAAATATTTTGGGAAACACTTTGTCCAGGCTCATCGCATACATTACCCTTGGATTGCTCATCAGCAAAATGTTTACATACGCCAACACGGAAATAAACATGAGTGCATCAAAAACCTTTCCGCCGGCTTTTCCAAACCATGCTTCGCAAAGCAGGGCGCCGATCGCGGAGGCATTCTTCATCTTATCATATCCTATTACTTCTGTGTAAGCCACGTTGATCAGCAAATACAATAAGATAACGATGATGATCCCGATAATGATGCCTTTAGGAATGTTGCGGGTATCATTTACTTCTCCCCCAAAATTTATTGTTTGCTGGTAGCCACCATAAGCAAAACAAACAGGGATAAGCGATATGACAAATAGTGAAAAAGCATTCTTGTCATTCAATGTAAAAAGAGGCGAGCCTTCTTCATAACCATGAGGCTCAATAACCACTCCTTTGAATAATGCGGAGATCAGCAATACCATCAATCCAACCTTAATAATGATGAGAACGTTTTGCGTACGGCTGCTCGTTTTTAGTCCAAACAAATTCACTACAAAAAACATGGCGACTGCAGCAATAGCCGTTACGGTATTAAAAAAAATACCGCTTGGTTTACCATATAACAGGTCGCTCACATAATCCGCCCCGATCAGCGCTACAACAGCCAGTGATGCCGCGTTACTGATCAGGATGATGGCATTTACAGAAAACCCAACTGAAGGATGATAGCATTCAGCAAAAACTTTATAGTAGCCGCCCATTGCCGGCAGTCGCTGACCAATTTCGGCATAGGTTAATGCGCCACACAAAGCGATTACCCCCCCGGCTATCCATAATAAGAAAAAGATATTACTGGTGCCTGATGTTGCCGCCACTGAAGCGGGGTTTCTGAAAATACCCATTCCAATAACAAGACTTACTACGATCAGGCTTATATCAAAGAGCCCAAGTTTATTCTTTGCAGTCATGGCTTGAAGATAGGGAAAAAACATTCTATCTTTGAGCCGCTTAAACTAACCACCAATACCATGAAAAAAGCCATCTGCTTTTTATCACTAATTTTTGTTTTGTCTCCTTCTTTTGCCCAGGAAGAAAACGATTCACTGAAGATATTAGGTGAAGTAACCATTCGGGCCTTCGAACAACATCGCAAACAAAATACTACTACGGCCGCCGTGAAATTGCTTAGTGGCAATGCAAGCGATCGTTATAACAAATCTTCATTGGTCAATAGTTTTAATTCCATTGCCGGTGTATGAATGTAAGAAAGAAGCCCCGGCAGTTATCGTATCAATATCCGCGGCAGCTCATTGCGCTCTCCCTTTGGTGTACGAAACATAAAAGTGTATTGGAACGATATCCCTGTCACCGATCCCGGCGGCAACACCTATTTCAACCAGTTTGCCTGGAATAATTTTTCTTCGATAGAGATCTTTAAAGGACCGGCCGGGAGTTTGTATGGAGCAGGAACAGGAGGATTGATACTGATGAACAATTTTGATAGCTGGCAACCCGGCGCCAGCCTCGAATATGTTGGCGGTAGTTATGATCTGCAAAATATTTTCGCTTCCGCCCGTTATGGCAAAGAGGAGAATCGCAATCAATTTACCTATGCACATAATCAAAGCGATGGCTACAGGGTGCAGACAAATATGAGAAGAGATAATTTTTCCTGGCAATCGCAATTAAATGTCTCCGGTAAACAACAGATCACCGCTTCAGTCTTGTTTACCGATATGTATTATCAAACACCCGGAGCGCTGAACCTGGCTGAATACAATGCAAATCCCAAAGCAGCAAGACCCGCAGGTGGCGGCTTTCCTTCAGCGGTGGCTGCCAAAGCAGCTATCTGGCAAAAGAATATACTGGCAGGTTTTACCAATCAATACCAGTTCACAGAAAATTTCAGGAACACAACTTCTCTATACGGAGCTTATGCACAAATAAGAAATGCAGCGATAAGAAATTTTGAAAGAAGAAAAGAGCCGCAGTTTGGCGGTCGCACCGTTTTTCATTTCACAAAACAAAACCGCAATATCAACTGGCAATGGGTTGCCGGCGCAGAATATCAGCAAGGTTATTTCAATACACAGGTAGCAGATAATAGAAACGGCAATCCTGATACCTTAAGAACAAACGATGATATTAATAATACCAGCTATAATGTATTTGCGCAGGGAGATATGAGCATCGATAACAAATGGTTCATCACCGCAGGGTTAAGTCTTAATAAAACCAAAGTGAGCTTTTCCCGTTTGAGTCGTTATCCTGTAAGCAAACAAACCCGCACTTATCAAAATGAGCTGGCGCCACGGGTTTCGATCCTGCGAAAATTAAATAAGGACCTCGCCCTGTTAGCAACTGTATCAAGGGGATTTTCTCCTCCCACTATTGCCGAAGTGCTTCCATCAACCGGGGTGATCAGCACTGATCTTGAAGCTGAACAGGGCTGGAATTATGAAGCCACTATTCGTTATGCATTATTCAAAAGGAAATTGCAGTTGGAAGCAACCGGTTTTTATTTCCGGTTGAACGAGGCATTGGTGCAGCGCCGTGATCAAAGTGGCGCCGATTATTTTGTGAATGCAGGCGACATCAGGCAAAAAGGGATAGAATTAAACGCCGACTATACTTACACACCCAATCATAAAAAGATCATTGATCATTTAACGATACAGGCCGCTTATAGTTATAGTCATTTCCGTTATGGAAGCTTTATCAAAGGCACCGATAATTTTTCAGGCAAAACAGTTCCCTCTGTTCCTGAAAATATCTCTTCGATACTTGCTGATCTTCATTTCAGCAACGGGCTTTATACCAATGCCACGTATTATTCAGCATCCAAAATATTCCTGAATGATGCCAACACCGTCACTGCCAAAGCCTATGAGTTATTGGGCTGGCGCCTGGGATGGAAAAAGACCTGGCAGAAAAAATACAAGCTCAACTTTTATATTGGCGCTGATAATCTCCTGGATGAAAAATACAGTCTCGGCAATGATATCAATGCGGCAGCCGGCAGGTATTATAATGCAGCGCCGCGAAGAAATTATTATGCCGGCCTTGCTTTACAATGGATAAAAAGATGATCTATAAACGCACCGTTGGACAACTCAGCGTGCTTCTCTTACCAATTCTATAAATAGCGCCGATAGACAAGCTATGGTATTTGTCGTTCTTGTCAGGATTGGCCGCTTTGCTAAAACCGTCTAAATAATCAGTAAATAAGAACCGGTAGGTCGATTCAACATTTATGGCCCATCGAGAAGAAACATTTAATCGTAATCCTGCTCCAAGAGGAATAAAAGGAACTACTTTCGGCAATGAGTGAGCTGAATCTTCCGCCAGTCTTGCCGTTACATCATTCGATATAAAATATTCGGCATTATATTCACTCCAGTCTCTCTTGATTTTTACAAACCCCAAACCAGCGCCGGTAAAGAAGTAGGGATAAAACCCTTTATCATCATAATTTTTCTTCAGCGGGTTCCACACAATATATTGTGACAATTCGAACAGCCTCGATCTGAATTTAAAATTTCGCTGCTGCCTGAATTCAGGGTTGTCATACTTTGAATCATCCCCTCTCAATCCACCAATTGAAAGATTGGTTCGCAAGGAAACAGAAGAGCTTAATATCCTGGTCCCGAAAAGGTTTACACCCAACCGCATGGTTTTTGAAGCGCCTAATTTCTCAGGTGTAAGATCTCCCTGGTAAAGAAAAGAACTAAGGCTTATACCAATTTCATATTTAGCTACATTGGATTGTGCACTCGCAGTAAAGCCACAGGCCATTGCCACGAGCACAATAAATATCTTTTGATTCATACATTATGGTTATCGGTTAAACAAAACAGGTTAACCTGTTTTTGCGATCATTAATTATTAATAGCGCCATTATCTACCCAGCAGGTGATAGTACTTTTTTGTTCACTACTCAATGTTGTGTTCAATGGCATGCGGCCACTGGATACAGCACTTCTTATGGAACTTCTTGCGCTGAATACCTGTTGATATGTGAGCAACTCACCGGGTCCGTTAAAAGAACCGCTTCCGTGGCAACCGGAATTAGTAGCGCAAAAAGATTGAATAAGCGGGCTAACATTAGCCGCATAGGTTATTGTTGTACTGCAATTGGCCGGGGGAGTAACCGCATCGTTATTGCTTTTGCTACAGGCAACCACCAGCAAAAACACACAAATGACGACAGTGATAATCGTTTTCATATACAGACATTTTTATTTTCGGATCGACCATGGCAATAAACTGCCCTGGGAAAGATGCACTTCCCTTTGACCGGGTAATAAATAGCGGGGAGACTTACATTTTAGAATTGTTGCATAGGCAATACAGATGATTGACGGTAATTACTTAGCAAAGTTTATTCCGGTATCATAAGATCTTAAAAATTCCTCATCTAGTCATCCCGGAAATTGCAAGTGATGCTTTTATTCCCGTTTTGTTGAAAACTCTTCTTGTGATAAAAACGCAAGCCCCTACATTTGCAGGGATTTGGTATCCCGACCTGTGTCGGGGTTAAAAGGGAAGTCAGTCAAAGTCTGACGCTATCCCCGTAGCTGTAGGAAGCCTCCCCCACCCCTCCAAAGGAGGGGCTTGAGAGAGTAAAATTGTTGAAGTGTACCACTGTTTCGGCTCATCCGGACGGGAAGGTTTCAACAATGTTTCAAGCCAGAAGACCTGCCAGATCCAATAAACATTATTCAGCTTTCGGGTGAAAGGCGGGAAATGTAAACGTCGGGCGACATTTATATTTCTATCTCTTTTTTTCGGAAGCAGTCACACAAAATTTTTTCAGAACATGAAAAAAAGGTTTTTTGTCGTGACTGCTGTTATTATCAGCAGTCAGCTACAGGCACAGAAAGACACTACATCATTGGATGAAGTAGTTCTCACCGCCAACAAGTTTGAACAAAAGCAAAGCCAGACAGGCAAAGTGGTCACCGTTATTACCAAAGAACAATTGGAGAAAAGCAGTGGCAAAACACTGGGCCAGTTATTAAACGAACAGGTTGGATTAACTATTGCCGGCGCCAACAATGCTCCTGGTAGCGTGCAAACTGTTTTTATGCGTGGCGCTTCTTCAGGAAGAACATTGATACTGCTCGATGGCATCCCAATGAATGATCCATCAATGATCAATAATGAATTTGACCTGAACCTGCTTTCTATCTATGATATAGAAAGAATAGAAATAAGCCGCGGGGCACAATCCACGCTTTATGGCAGTGATGCGATCGCCGGTGTCATTAATATCATTACGATAAAAAAAGACGTAGATAAATCATTTAATGGGAAAGCCACCAGTGTGTTTGGCAACAGGAATACGGCCCTCAATAGCGTGCAGTTATTTGGCAAGGTTAATAAACTGGCTTACACAACCCGTTATTCAAAACTTACTACAGATGGGTTTTCTTCGGCGCATGACCAGGGCGGCAATGGAAATTTCGACAAAGATGGATATAGTGGAAACCTGGCCAGTACCAACCTGCAATACCAGGTAAGTCCTGTGTTTTCGCTCAAAGGTTTTATTCAGTATAGTAAATACAAAGCAGATGTTGATGGCGGCATATTTAATGATGATCGTGATTTCACCATTAATAATAGTGGGTTGTCAACTGGCGGCGGTTTCAACCTTAAAAAAGGGATCTTCAGCATTACCGGCAATTACCAGTATGGTAAAATAAAAAGGCGTTATTTAAACGACAGTCTTGATATTTCAGGATTTGCCAAATTTGAACATAACAAATATGAAGGCATCTCTCATTTTGCAGAACTATATGGCAATATCAAAGCCACTGATTGGTTGACCATTCTTGTTGGCGCTGACCACAGGAAGAGCACCTTCAACCAGGATTATTTATCTATCAGCAATTCCCTTCCTTCTCAACCCCCTCCGCCACCTTATGAAGCACATTTTTCGGATAGTGTTATTAAACAAACATCCGGCTATGCCTCATTACTTTTCAATGCGCTGAATAAAAGATTAAATGTTGAAATAGGAGTACGTTTCAATGACAATTCACGCTATGGTAACAATAGCACTTACACTTTTAATCCTTCATTCAGTATCTCTGACAACTTCAGGGTGTTTGGAAGCATTGCCAGCGGTTATAAGGCTCCTTCGATCTACCAGGTATTTGATGCATTTTCAGGTAACCAGGACCTTAAAGCTGAAGAGTCAACCAACTTTGAATTTGGGGTGCAGCAAACACATCCTAAGATCAGCAGTCGTGCCGTGTTTTTTCACCGGAACATTAAGGATGGTATCGATTTCGATTACAACAGCTATACCTATTTCAATTTTGTAAAACAGGAAGTAGAGGGACTGGAACTTGAATTAAGCCTGAAGCCTGTTAGAGCTTTCCGTCTTACTGCAAACTATACACTCATCACTGGTGAAGAAAAAACACAAAGCCGTAAAACCTTTGCTGATACCAGCTACAATCACCTATTGAGAAGACCAAAGCATAGTTTCAATATCAGCGCTGGCTACCAGGTTTGCCCGGAGTTTTATTTAAGTGTAAGTGGCCGCTCAGCAAGTAAGCGCTACGATGTAGGTGGTTACATGAGCGATGATGTTGAAGTGGACGGCTACTTTGTATTGAATGCGTATGCTGAATACAAGTACAGTAAGTCGGTCAAATTTTTTGCTGACCTTCAGAATATCACTGATAAAAAATTTATCGATATCAGGGGATATAATGCCATTCCTTTTCTTATCAGCGGGGGTTTAACTTTTAACTGGTGATCTATGAATTGCCATGAAACAAAAAAATGCCCGAGATGTAACAGCCCCTTTGAATGCAAACCCGGCAATATCACGCAGTGCCAATGTTATGGGTTGAAAATTTCTGATGAGGAAAAAGCATTCATTGAGCAGCGTTACGAAGATTGTCTTTGCAGGAACTGCCTCCTGCAATTAAAGAACCAGGTAGAACTCTTTAAAGAGAAATTTATTTATCGATAGTTGTTGCCAGCAAAACCTCATCACCCGGTGAGGTTTTGCTTTTCATTGGCAATGTGATGGCATCGGCTACGGGTTGACCCGGTATAAATTCTTCGCCTAACAGGTTAGCAATAGTCTGGGCCACCTGCTGCAGGTAGATCTGTTCGCCATCTTTTACTTCTCCCAATGGTTCAAGCCCCGGCCCCATCACGGCCATCCACACTTCAGATGAACCTGCGATCATCGAGCCATGTGATGCCCATTTACCTTTCTTTTTTCCCCTGCCATGATCAGTGGTAATAATAAATATGGTATTGTCTTTATAACCTTCCGTTGTTTGCACCCACTGCCAAAGCATTGCTATCATCCGGTCGGCTGCATTCGCTTTTTGTAAATAGAGATCGTAGCGACCATCATGTGCAAATTCATCTGTTTCACCCAAACCAAGATAAAGCACCCTTGGTTTGAACTGCTGCAAATATTCTTTGGCTGCAACAAAAGTGAGTTCGTCATAACGGGTAGCTTTTTTATCATACACTCCATTGTCCTGTAGCTTAGTCAGCATTTCGCCGGATTCGCATTCCGCATAACCACTATTTATCGGGAGATCATTTCTTTTTTTATTCAGGATGAAGGGAAACACATCCCATGAAGTGAATGCCGCCACTTTGCCTTTAAACTCTTCTTTTGTATCAAGCCATTCCAGCACATTTACATTGGGGTTATTATACTTTCTATTGGAGGCGATCATCATATCGGTGTTGCCGGTAAACATTTCATTATAGCCGGGATATGAAATAGAATATGCATTCCCCACATTCATTTTACTGTTCAATTGCCGGTTGCCGTATAACTGCCCCTTCTTCGCTATTATATTCCAGAAAAAAGGCATCAGCTTTTCACGACGGATCGCTGATGAACTGCCGCCAAACATGGCATTGCTGATCTCCACGCCGGGGGTATAATTGTTATCGGATAATAGTAGTGAATCAGCGCCCATAAACAATTCCTGCCAGCGAAAACCATCAAGCGTGATAATGATGATATTCTCAGCCGTTGAAAAAGGAGGTGCTGAAGATGGTTTTTGGGAAACCGGTAGAGAGGAAGCACTAATAAAGAAAATACTGACGAGCCAGTTTTTCATTGTGTAACGGGTTTTGCAAATATCACGAGCTGGTATAACCTCTATATTGCCTCATTATTATGGCATCATTAAGTAAATATTCCTTCAAGGTTAAGCCATGCCCTGGTTACCTTTGCGTATAAACCACGACAGATGAATATTGACATCAAAGAACTGCTTACCGTTACGTTCACTTTGTTTGCCATCATTGATATTATTGGCTCAGTGCCGATATTGATTTCTTTAAAAGAAAAAGTGGGTGGCATCAATGAATTCAGGGCCACGCTTATTTCAGGTGGTTTGATGGTTTTATTTCTTTATCTCGGTCAGCCTTTCCTAAACTTGTTGAGTCTCGATGTAAGATCATTTGCAGTGGGTGGTTCGATTGTCATTTTTATTTTAGGATTGGAAATGGTGCTGGGGCTGGAGTTTTTTAAAAGTGAAAAAGATATACGTGCCGCTACAGTAGTGCCCATTGCTTTTCCATTGATAGCAGGGTCGGGCACGTTGACGACTATTATGTCATTAAAAGCAAACTATTCTGCCCTAACTATTTTGCTCGCTATTTTAGCCAACCTCGTCATTGTCTTTATAGTTTTAAAATCATTGAGTGCCATTGCCAAACTCCTGGGCCCCGCCGGTTTGATAGCCATAAGAAAATTTTTTGGCGTAATATTGCTCGCCATTGCAGTGAAGATATTCGCTACCAATGCACCGGGATTGATAAAGTAGGGAGAGTTGACAGGGTTAACTGGTTTAAAAAGGGGTTACCCTAATCAACTTATCAACTAATAAACTTTATCAACTTTCCTCGGCCTCGTAGTACAAGGGATAGTATAAGAGTTTCCGAAGCTCCAGATCCTAGTTCGATTCTAGGCGAGGCTACAAAGTTTTGAGGATGTATTTTGCTTATGTGTTGAAGAGTATTGAACATGATTACTTTTACAAAGGCCAAAGGAAACATAGGCAAAATTTTCGGACAAGAGAAGAATATTACCACTTACAACCTTGCCCGAATGAATATGCTTTTGCACGGTATGAAAGACCCCGAGTTTGAGATATTCCACGGTGACACTTTGCTCAATCAATGGGATTTACTCAATGAAATGAATCCGAGCAAAAAAATTGAGTTTGATGCTATTGTAGCCAATCCGTCATTTAGTCTGCGTTGGGAACCAAATGATACCTTAGCAGAAGATTTTCGTTTCAAAGGATATGGTTTAGCACCGAAATCAGCAGCAGATTTTGCTTTTCTGTTACACGGCTTTCACTTTTTATCTAAAGAAGGAACTATGGCAATTATTCTACCTCACGGAGTTTTGTTCCGTGGCGGTGCAGAAGCAAGAATCAGTGAAAAACTTTTAAAAGAAAATTACATTGACACCGTAATTAGTTTACCATCCAATTTGTTTTACTCAACAGGAATTCCCGTATGCATTTTGGTTTTGAAAAGATACAAAAAGAAAGATGATGTATTATTTATGAATGCAAGCGGGCAATTTGAAAAAGGGAAACGACAGAATTCTCTTTCTGAAAAGCATTTAGACAACATCGTTGAAACTTACAAATTCAGAAATGAAAGAGATCGTTATTCTCGCAGAGTTTCAATGGACGAAATCAAAAAGAACGATTACAATCTGAACATTTCAAGATACGTAAGTACATCAGAAGATGAAGTACAAATTGACTTGAAAGAGATAAACACCAAATTGACTGAAATAAATAAGAGTGTAAAAACAAACACAGACAAACACAATGAATATTTGAAAGAGTTAGGGCTTTTCCCCATTTAAATTCCAGAAGAATATATGAGCCTTCCCGTAAATATCGAACAAATCCTGAACGGCCAGACGGTTGAATGGGAACGTATTGAATGTAAGCAAGGCTGGAATCCTGAAGATGTAATACATACTATTGGCGCTTTTGCAAACGATATCAACAATTGGGGAGGTGGTTATATTTTTATTGCTGTAGCAGAAAAAGATGGCATACCCCAATTACCTCCTGTTGGTTTACATGCGGGAGCCCTTGACAGTATTCAAAAAGAGCTTTTAAGCCTGAGCCATAAAATACAACCTTATTATGCTCCGGTATATCAACCTTACGTGTTTAATGATAAACATATCTTAGTCATATGGATTCCCGGAGGTGATAACCGGCCTTATAAAGTGCCGTCAACATTAGGGGCTAAAGGGCAACACAGGTATTATGTAAGGAGAGGTTCAAGCTCTGTAATAGCTA
>DASVNY010000055.1:0-4219 GCA_036383615.1 Chitinophagaceae bacterium | reverse complement strand
CTTCTATTATCCTGACTATTTGACTATTTGACTATTTGACTATTTGACTATTTGACTATTTGACTATTTGACTATTTGACTATTTGACTATTTGACTATTTGACTATTTGACCATGAAATTCTCTCACCTACACGTACACACTCAATACTCTCTCCTGGATGGAGCCGCTTCTATTCAGAGCCTATATAAAAAAGCTATCGCTGATGGAATGCCTGCACTTGCCATTTCAGATCACGGCAATATGTTCGGGGTTTTTGATTTTGTAGCAGAAGCATACAAGCACAAGGATGAAAATGGCAAGGTGAAAGTGAAACCGATAGTTGGCTGCGAATTCTATATCACCAGCAACCGTCATCAAAAAACATTTACCAAAGAACAGAAGGACCAGCGCAATCACCAGATATTACTCGCCAAGAATGAACAGGGATATAAGAATCTTGTCAAGCTAACCTCATTGGGTTTTATCGAAGGGATGTATAGCAAATATCCCCGCATTGATAAAGAACTTATTCTTCAGTACCATGAAGGTTTGATCGCCACCACCTGTTGTCTCGGCGCCATGGTGCCGCAAGCCATTCTAAAAAAAGGAGAAGAGGAAGGTGAGAACGAATTCAAATGGTGGTTGAATATTTTTCAGCAAGACTACTATGTAGAGTTGCAAAGACATGGCATGCCGGAGCAGGACAAAGTGAACCAGGTGCTGATAAAATTTGCCCGCAAGTATAATGTGAAGATCATTGCAAGTAATGATTCACACTATGTGGATCAGTCAGATTTCAACGCACATGATATCTTGCTTTGTATAAACACGGGTGAAAAAGTAGCCACTCCTGCGCTTCGTGAATTTTCGGATGATGATGTGCATGTAAAAGATAAGCGCTTTGCTTTTCCCAACGACCAGTTCTATTTCAAGACAACGGCAGAGATGAGCAAGGTCTTTAGCGACCTGCCCGAAGCTATTGACAATACCAATGAGATCGTTGATAAAGTTGACCTCCTGAATTTGAAGAGAGAGATCCTCTTACCTTTCTTCCAGGTGCCCAAAGAATTTTCTTCGCAGGATGAATACCTTGAACATATTACCTGGGAAGGCGCCAAACAGCGCTACAGTGAAATAACACCTGAAATCGAGGACCGCATCAGGTTTGAATTGTTCACCGTAAAAACGATGGGGTTCGCAGGTTACTTTTTAATCGTGAGCGATTTCATCCGGGCAGGCAGGGATATTGGCGTATTCATTGGACCGGGTCGTGGTTCAGCCGCCGGATCGGTGGTGGCTTATTGTACCGGCATTACCAATATCGATCCCATCAAATACAATTTACTTTTTGAAAGGTTCCTGAATCCTGATCGTAAGTCAATGCCTGATATCGATACGGATTTTGATGATGAAGGAAGACAAAAGGTGATCGATTATGTGGTTGACAAATATGGAAAGAACCAGGTAGCGCAGATCATCACTTATGGCACGATGGCCGCCAAGATGAGTATCAAAGATGTGGCAAGAGTGCTTGATCTTCCATTACCGGAATCGAATGCCCTGGCCAAACTGATTCCTGAAAGACCCGGCATTGAATTAAAAAGAGTATTGCATGCCCCGCTCAAGATCAAAGAAGGCGAAAAATCGCTGGAAGAAAAAGATGGTTTAGGCAACGATGATCTCGAGAATGTAAAACGACTTAGAGAAATATATAAACAGGAGAATTTACCTGCGAGTAGAGTATTGCATGAGGCCGAAAGACTCGAAGGATCTGTTCGCAACACCGGTATTCATGCCGCAGGTATCATCATTGCACCAAAAGATCTTACTGAACTGATACCTGTTGCCACCGCAAAAGATTCTTCTCTTTGGGTTACGCAGATAGAAGGTAATGTGATCGAGGAAGCTGGTGTTATCAAGATGGACTTTCTTGGATTGAAAACACTTACCATCATCAAGAATGCACTCAATCTTATCAAACAAAATCATGGAGTGACGATCGATATTGATACGATCCCTCTTGATGATGAAAAAACATTCCAGTTATACCAGCATGGCTCTACGATCGGGACGTTCCAGTTTGAAAGTCCCGGTATGCAGAAATACTTAAGAGAATTAAAACCCGATAAGTTTGGCGATCTCATTGCCATGAATGCATTGTATCGTCCCGGCCCTATCGCTTACATACCAAACTACATTGATCGTAAGCATGGCCGTGAACCCATTTCTTATGATCTGCCCGAAATGCAGGAATATCTTGAAGAAACTTATGGTATCACTGTTTACCAGGAGCAGGTGATGTTGCTGGCACAGAAACTGGCGGGTTTCAGTAAGGGTGATGCGGATGTGTTGCGAAAAGCAATGGGTAAAAAGCAAAAAGCTGTGCTGGATAAAATGAAAGCACAGTTCATTAAAGGCGCTACCGATAAATTTTTACCGTCCGAAAAACTGGAGAAGATATGGGCCGACTGGGAATCATTTGCTCAATACGCATTTAATAAGTCGCACTCTACCTGTTATGCTTATGTGGCTTATCAAACAGCCTACTTAAAATCACATTATCCATCGGAGTATATGGCAGCGGTGCTCAACAACGCCGGCAGCATTGATAAGATCACTTTCTTTATGGAAGAATGTAAGCGGATGGGCATTAAAGTGCTTGGCCCGGATATCAATGAATCATTAAAAGGTTTTGCCGTCAATAAAAAAGGTGAGATACGCTTTGGTCTGGGTGGATTGAAAGGTGTGGGCGAAGCCGCCGTTGAAAGTATCATTGTTGAAAGACAAAAAGCCGGCTCTTTTGGCAACCTGTTTGATTTTATCAAACGTATCAATCAAAGAACAGTCAATAAAAAAACATTAGAGAGCCTTGCTTATGCCGGGGCCTTTGATTGTTTTCCCGAACATCACCGTGCTCAATATTTCTATGCTCCTGAAGGTGAAACAACAACAGGATTGGAAAGAGTGATCCGGTATGGGCAGGTGATCTCTACACAGAATGCAACAACGGCAAACACCTTGTTTGGCGACTTGCCGATCACTATGGAAATTCCGCCACCACGCTTACCCGAATGTCTTCCCTGGCCATTGGTGCAGCAATTGGAGCATGAAAAAGAAGTGACCGGCATGTTCTTAAGCGGTCATCCGCTGGACCATTATAAATTTGAAATGCGTCACTATGGTATCACGCCGGTGGCTGATTTCAATGAATTCAAAGAGGCGATAAAAATGCATCCCAATCCCAACAGGATGTTCCGCATCATGGGTTTGGTGGCCGAGGCACAGCATAAGATCGCAAGAAGCGGGAACAAGTACGGGAATTTTATCATCGAAGATTATAGTGGCAAAACGGATATCATCCTGTTTAGCGAAGATTATTTACGCCTATCCCCTTTCCTGCAACAAGGAAGTTCTGTTTATATCACGGGCTATTTTAAACAACGCTTCAATAAGGATGAATTTGAATTTAAAGTAATGTCGGTTTCACTGGCAGAAACAATGAAGAAACTGCTAACCAAACAAGTGAATATCGAGGTTCATCCGCAGGACATCAGTGCTGAAATGATAAACTTCGTTGAAAAGAATTTGAAGAGTTTTCCCGGTTCATCAGCTTTACGGTTTATTTTAAAAGAACCGAGAAACAACCTGAAGATCAGTCTTGTTTCCGGCGGCAATGGGTTTGAAATGAATGAAGAGATGATACATTTCCTGGAAGAAAAATCCGAGCTGGATGTGCAGGTATTAACGAATTGACAGGGTTGTTTCGATTCAGTAATTTTAGGCAATGAAAGAAAACAAGAATATAAAGAATGAATTGCTTGCAAAGATCGAAGCGCTTTCGCTAAAGGAACAAGAGGCAATTTTAGGTATTGTAGAAAACTATGTCCATAGCAAGGCCGACGAAACAGAATGGAAACAACTGCCTGGTGCCTGGAGAGAACGGATCGAAGAGAGTCTTCGACAGGCAGATAAAAACCAGT
Source organism: Chitinophagaceae bacterium (assembly GCA_036383615.1). Classification (GTDB taxonomy): domain Bacteria; phylum Bacteroidota; class Bacteroidia; order Chitinophagales; family Chitinophagaceae; genus CADEDV01. The sequence goes on along the minus strand of DASVNY010000055.1, from coordinate 258 downwards.
TCCTCCTTCATGAAGATGCGATAACTTACCTCCGGAAGAAATATGATCCGAATGGCTAAGATTGTTGTTATTACATCAGGCAGAACCCCAAGCAAAATCAACCTGCTGTGAAGTAACTGTTAATCAGCTTGGAACTCAGTGAAACTTGTCATATCGAAGACAGCAATTTTGCCAAGTTTTGCACAACTTTCTGCCATCTTTGCCTGTTATATATGACGGGCTTAAATTTGCAGGCCTTAAAGGGTAAAACCGGAAAAC
>DASVNY010000054.1:0-12470 GCA_036383615.1 Chitinophagaceae bacterium | reverse complement strand
GGTAAGGTTGAGCGGCAGGAGCAAAATAATAAGGGTTGTCTATTCCCTGCTCGTGAAAGTCAACATGCACATGTGGCATCCATTGATTGTATTGAATGATACGCTGACGGCTCTCAACCTGCGTTTGCCAGGCCCAGTCGCGGTTCAGGTCAAAATTGTAGTGATTGGTTCTTCCGCCGGGCCAGGGTTCTCTATGTTCCCTTGAATATATTTTTGGATCAGTTTTTTTGCCAACAACCGAATTGAACCAGTTCACATAACGATCCCTTCCATCGGGGTTGATACAGGGATCAATAACAACAACAGTATTTTTCAACCATTCTTTGGTTTTTGTGTTGGCAGGGTTCAACAATTCCCATACGGTCATCAATGATGCTTCAGAAGATGAAGTTTCATTGCCATGCACATTATAGCTTAACCAAACAATAGCCGGAGCATTGTCTTCGATCGGTGCAGCTTTGTCTTTTGAAAGATTCGCCAGTCTTAGGTTGTTCACGCGGATCTGTTCAAGATTCTTCATATTGTCGGGAGAAGAAATGATGGCCGTTAATAAAGGGCGTCCTTCATTGGTTTCGCCATATTGCTCAAGCTTTACCATCGAAGATGCGTTTGCAGCAATATGCTGATAATAGCTAACGATCTTCCAATGGGGTGTGTAGCGGCTACCGATCTTATAACCTAAAAATTCTTCAGGTGATTTTAATTGAGCCCAGCTACTGATTGAAATGAACAGGAGTGCCAATAAAAAGGTTCTTCTCATACAAGCATAGTTTTATCGTGGAAAGATAATAAAGGACTGTCTATTTACCAGAAGATTTCTCATACAACTATTAGGAATAGCCTGGACCCGGTTTTACGCTTTACCACATAGACACATTAGAAATATAGGTTCACATAATTCGTCCATGCCTATGTGCTTCTGTGTGCCCATGATTCTATGCGGTGAAATTTTAATTGTACATGGCCCTGATACATTCAATTTGTTGTTTTTGTAGCTTTAATTTTCAGAACTACTAACACATGAGCTACAGAATATTTCTTAGTCTTTTCTTTTTGCTACTGATCGCCTGCAATCCCTCCCGGAAAAACAGTTTAGCGATAGACGCCTATCATTATTCAATTAATAAAAAAACCGAATCCGAAAATGGGGCTGTTGTATCCGCGCATCCATTGGCGAGCAAGGTGGGTATTGAAATAATGAAGATGGGTGGTAATGCTGTTGATGCTACGATAGCCACCCAATTGGCATTGGCGGTGGTTTATCCAAATGCCGGCAATCTTGGCGGTGGTGGATTCACCGTTGCAAGATTAAGTGATGGCAGATTGATCGCGGTGGACTATCGTGAAATGGCCCCGGGCAAAGCGCATAGAGATATGTATCTCGACCCGGATGGAACGCCAAGAACAGATAAAAGTCAGAACGGTCATTTGTCAAGCGGCGTTCCGGGCACTGTTGCTGGTTTATTCGAGGTGCACCAATATGCAAAACTGCCTTTTGAAAAACTGATACAGCCGGCCATCGATCTTGCAGAAAAGGGATTTGCTATCAGTGCCCGTGAGGCAAGCGGTTTGAATGCGCTGCAGAATGGACTGAAGAAGTATAACACAGTGATGCCCGTATTTGTAAAAGATATTCCCTGGAAAGAAGGCGATACATTGATCCAAACCGACCTCGCTAATACACTAAAAAGAATAAAAGAAAAAGGCGCTGCAGGTTTTTATGAAGGAGAAACAGCAAAGCTGATCGTTGAAGAAATGCAAAGAGGTAGCGGCATCATCAGTTTGGATGATCTTAAAAATTATAAAGCAAAAGCGAGGACCCCTCACGTTTTTGACTATAAAGGATACAAAGTGGTTGGCATGCCGATGCCGAGCAGCGGAGGGCTGTTGCTGCATCAAATGATGAAGATGGTCGAGAACAGGAACATTGCTTCGATGGGTTTTCATTCCTTGCAGGCTGTTCAATTAATGGCAGAAGTGGAAAGAAGAGCTTTTGCCGATCGCGGAGAATATATGGGCGATGCCGATTTTTATAAAGTGCCTGTTGACATGCTGACCAATGAAGTGTATTTGCAGGAAAGGATGAAGGATTATGATGCAACGAAAGCAAGTCCCAGCACAATGATAAAACCCGGTGGATTGTCAAGAACCGAAAGTGAAGAAACCACTCATCTTAGTGTGATCGATAAGGACGGTAATGCTGTGGCTGTGACAACAACATTGAACAATTCATATGGCAGCAGGACCGTTGTGGGCGGTGCCGGTTTTTTTATGAATGATGAGATGGACGATTTTAGTATCAAACCCGGTGTGCCCAATATGTATGGCGCTATTGGTAAAGATGCCAATGCCATCCAGGCTGGCAAAAGAATGTTGAGTGCTATGACGCCAACGATCGTTTTAAAAGATAATAAGCCCTATCTCGTTGTGGGCACTCCGGGCGGAACAACTATTCCTACTTCCGTTTTTCAGACATTGGTTAATATTCTCGAATTTGGATTGAGCACGGAAGATGCTGTGTATAAACCTAAATTTCATCACCAGTGGTTACCCGATTCTTTGTTTGTTGAAAAAACATTTCCTGCTGGTATAAAAGAAGGATTGAATAAAATGGGTTATACGATCAGGGAAAGAGCCGCTATTGGCAGAACAGAAGTGATAAAAGTGTTGGCTAATGGAAAATTTGAAGCGGTGGCGGATATCAGGGGTGATGATTCGGCGGAGGGGTGGTGAGGTAATAGAGCTACGAGCCATGAGCCGTGAGCTGTGAGACTTGAATTTTGCTATTGCAACTATAGGCCTCGAAGCTCTTGGCTCACAGCTCGCGACCCTTTTATATTTTTGCTTTTCAATTCTATACTATATGTCTTCGATCGGGAAAGAATTTTTGGCTACTGCTATCCGCAGGGTGAAATATTATAAAGAACTTGGCGACAAAACATTTGAACAATTAGCTGATCCCGATTTTCATGTTCAGCCAAGTTCTGAATCCAATAGTATTGCTGTCATCATTCAGCATACGGTTGGGAACATGTTGAGCCGCTGGACAAACTTTTTAACCGAAGACGGTGAAAAAGAGTGGCGCAATCGCGATGATGAGTTTGAAGTTCACACTTACAGTAAGCAACAGCTACTTGATTTATGGGAAAAAGGTTGGAGCTGTTTTTTATCTGCCCTTGAATCATTGCAGGAAGATGACCTGCTGAAAATGATACATATCCGGCAGGAAGCGCTGACAGTAGTTGATGCCATCAATCGTCAGTTAGCGCATTATCCTTATCATATCGGACAGATAGTCTATGTTGGCAGGATGCTTAAAAATGATAGCTGGAAAAATCTTTCCATTCCAAAAGGACATTCTTCGCAATACAATCAGAGCAAGGAGATCAAGGACCCCGCAAAGAAGTTTTGATTTTCCCGTTGACGTTTGTTTTTTTCCCGCAGATTTGCGCGGATTTAAACGCAGATTGGCGCTGATTTTATCCTAAAATTTGATGATTTTCTCAAAGATTATCAAAGCATGACACTGGGGCCGGGTCTTCTTGAATCGGTTTATAAAACAATGATCGCTTATGAGATGGAGCAATAAAGAAGTTTTGATTTTTCCGTTGACGTTTGTTTTTTTTCCCGCAGATTTGCGCGGATTTAACCGCAGATTGACGCTGATTTTATCCTAAAAATCTGATGATTTTCTTAAAGATTATCAAGGCAAGCGGGATAATTTTAAACCAAACAAATCTTATGGATGAAAATGATATATCATTTCTCATTCGGAAAGCGGTTTTCAAGATATACAACACACTGGGGCCCGGTCTTCTTGAATCGGTTTATAAAGCAGTGCTGGCTTATGAGATGGAGCAATTAGGACTTCATGTAAAAACTGAAGTACCTGTGCCACTTATCTATGAATCTGTCAAATTTGAAGCGAGTTTTCGTGCTGATATAATAGCAAATGACCTGGTGATCATTGAAATTAAATCCATAGAGAAATTGGCTGAAGTGCATCACAAGCAGGTACTCACCTATCTTAAACTATCGGGTTTAAAACTTGGCCTGCTGATTAATTTCAACGCTGATAATATTGCCGCTTCAATTGTTCGCAAAGTCAATGGCCTCTAAACATAGAAGAAGGCTATCTGCGAAAATCTGCGGGAAGCTTTCTTCCATTTGCAAACCCGGATTTAATGCCTATTTTTGTCGCCTTGTCAAGTCCAGCCCCACCGTTGCGGATGGCGGTTAAATCCTCGCTGAAAAGCTGTAAAATTTATCGTGATCGCTGACCTTCAAAGCCAACGAAATGAAATTGTTCATACTTAGTATTGCTACCCTATTGTCTTTTTTTGCAGCTAATAGCCAGGTTCAGTTTGGGCTGCTGGCTGGTGCACAAGCCACTTCCGCTGATTATACTATTGGGGGTAAGAAACAGGAAACAAGTTATAAGCCAGGCGGACAAGTGGGTGTAAATTTTAAAATCCCTATTGAAGGAAGGCTTTCATTTGCACCGCAGCTTTTCTATAGTATGAAAGGATATAAGGTTAAATACAACCGCTTTATGTATCCACCAGATGGCGATGCTATTGATAACAATACGACTTTTCATAATGTCGAGCTCGCTCTTCCCTTACAATATGATTTTAGTTATAGCGCCAGCCATTGGTTTTTAAGAGCCGGCCCGTCACTGGATTTTCAGTTATTTGGTCGCGAAGAGTTTACTACAAACAGCAACGGCAAGATCAAAAGAAATATCCCTTTTGGCTATGATAAATATGGCCATTATTCAGCCAATGCCGTGCTTCATTTCGGTTATGAAAAAAGCAATGGCTTTTTTATTTATGGACAATACACACATGGCCTAGCTAATATCAGTAACACAGATGAAGGGCCAAAGATCAGGCACAGGGCCTTTGGTATCAGCTTCGGGAAATTTATTAAGAAGAGCAAGATCGTTTTGGATACAAGACCCATCTAATCGTCTTATCTTTCAAGTATGATCGCAGGCAATAAAGCTGCAGCGAGGTTTTCACTATTTATCATTGCCATTAGCAGTTGGACAGCGCTTATGCTCCAACTATATATAATGGTAAATAATACTCCCGGCAATGGGATGACCACATGGCAGGCCGTGGCAAGATTCTTTATCTTTTTTACGATCCTTACTAATTTGTTAGTAGCCTTGTATGCAGCAGTAAGATTATTGTTACCCTCATCAAGGCTGGGCATATTGTTTTCAAAGCCATCTTTTTCTGCGGCGGTGGCTTTATACATCCTTATTGTTGGACTGGTGTATAATATTATTCTCCGAAAAGAATGGAATCCGCAAGGGATGCAGAAAATTGCTGATGAATTGTTGCATGTGATCGTTCCTCTCTTGTTTGTCGTTTACTGGTTTTTGTTTGCTGCTAAGGACCTGCAATGGAAACACTCTTTTTACTGGCTACTTTACCCCGCTGTTTATTTGGCGTATGCACTGTTTCGCGGTGCTACAGAGAATTTTTACCCCTATCCTTTTATAGATGTGAACAGGCTTGGCTATGGACCAGTTTTCCGTAATGCTACAGGAATGTTGCTTGCATTTGTATTGCTGGGTTTATTATTCGTTTTTACAGCCAAAAGATTACAACAAAAAGATAACTAGAATTTCCCTTCGTCCACATCCCTGATAAATTTGATAACGCCGGTCATGAATTCTTGCTGGTCATCCCACATGCATAAATGACTTCCATTGGGGCAATAGAGATAGCGACCCTTTTGTACCATTTTACTTTGTTGTTCCATTACTTTGGGATCCATTGTATCAAACTCTGCTCCCACCATCAGGGTCGGCACTTTTATTTCTTTCAACCTGTCTTTAATATCCCAGCTGATGAGCCTGCCACCGGTTTTAAATTCACTGGGCCCCTGCATCATCACATAAATTTCTTCATTGTAATGCTTAAGAGCACGATTTAGAGGGTCGGGCCATTCAGCCAACCGGCAAAGATGTTTAGTGTAATACTCACTGAACACCAGCTGCTGGTAAACAGGATCTTTATACAAACCCCGTGCTTCGTAATCTTGTAATGAATCAACCAGGGATTTTCTCATTTTGCTTCGTAATACAGCATTATATTTTTCATAATCAGGGATACTGGCCATCATATTGCAAACAACAAGACCTTTGAGATTGTCCTGGTATTTCAAAGCATATTCCATAGCAAGAATACCGCCCCATGAGTTTCCAAGAACATAAAAATTATCTTTTGCTGCCCCAATCGCCTGGCGAACCTGTTCCACTTCTTCCACAAAACGTTCGGTTACCCACAAACTGCTATCTTTTGGCTGGTCACTGTAATATGACCCCAATTGATCATATTCGTAAAATTCAAATCCTTCTTTTGGAAAAAAGCTTTCGAAGCATTCTAAATATTCATGCGTAAATGCCGGCCCGCCGTGCAGCAGCAATACTTTTATACGTGGATTGTTGCCAAACCGTTTTGTCCAGACCTTAAATGTTCCGACCGGCGTTTTGATCGGTATCATTTTTATACCAGCTACCTGCACACCTGTGTCACCGTAATTAAAATAAGCTGATACAGGCTGGTTACCATCTTTATTGGGAGAAGTGGAAGAATTACAGGAAAAAAGAATGACAGCGATGATCGGAGCAATCAATAAGCTTCTCATAGCAATTATTTTATCTAAAAGGTAAGAATTTATTTAATTTCAAAGCCTCCAAAACTGATCAACATGAGATATGTCTTTCTTTTGCTTACGCTAATAACTTCTTTTACGACCCACGCACAAACCAAAGCTGACAGTATTAAGCTGGTACAGGATGCGTTTAAATACTATGATCTCAATTTTACCGATGCTGAAGTGGATTCGATGATGGATAATCTCCGGAGAAATAAGAATAATTATACCCGGATGCATACATTATATCCAGCTAATGATCTGCCCTACCCTTTTGCTTTTCGCCCGGCTCCTGAAGAAATAAAATTGTCAACAAAAAAAGAAAGGATCGATTGGGTGGTTCCGATCAAAGTAGAGCTGCCGGCAAATAAAAATGACCTGGCCTTTTATTCTTTGCCAGAATTGGCTTCTTTGATCATCAATCGAAAGATAAGTTCTGTCAACCTTACCAAATTCTTTATTGAAAGGCTGAAGAAATGGGGTGATACGCTTCAATGTGTCATTACATTAACGGAAGACATAGCTATGAAAGAAGCAAAGCAAGCCGATGCTGAACTGGCTAAAGGTATCTATCGTGGCCCTTTGCATGGTATTCCCTATGGCTTAAAAGATCTGTTTGCTGTGAAAGGAGCAAAAACAACCTGGGGCAGCACACCTTATAAGGACCAGGTAATAAATGAAGATGCTTATGTATATCAGAAACTGAGAAAAGCAGGCGCTGTATTGTGTGCTAAACTTTCATTGGGTGCGTTGGCATTCGACAATCGCTGGTTTGGCGGTGCTACTAAAAATCCATGGAACCTGAACCAGGGATCAAGTGGTTCATCTGCAGGTTCGGCATCGGCAACATCAGCCGGCTTACTTCCTTTTGCGATTGGCACCGAAACATGGGGTTCTATTGTTTCTCCATCTACCCGTTGCGGAGTAACAGGTTTGCGGCCAACATTTGGAACGGTGAGTCGAACCGGTGCAATGGTATTGAGCTGGAGCCTCGATAAAATTGGACCTATTTGTCGCAGTGCAGAAGATGCTGCAATTGTTTATTCAGCGATACATGGAACCGACGAGAAAGATCCTTCTGCAATCAAACACACATTTGCCTACACGGGCAAAACTGATTTCAAAAAGTTGAGGATCGCTTATGCAGAAAACTATTTCAGGCGACTGGATAGTAATGCTGCCGAAAGAAAAGTGCTGGATGTTTATCGTTCATTAGGCGCCAACCTGCAGGCGGTTACTTTTCCTGACTCAACTATCTATCCTTTCGATATTATGAATGTAGTGCTGGGTGCAGAAGCAGCTGCAGCATTTGATGAATTGACAAGAACGGATCGTGATGACCTGATTGAAAGGCAGGATAAAAATTTCTGGCCCAATATCTTTCGTGCGGGTCGCAGCATCCCGGCAGCAGAATATATCAATGCCAATCGTTATCGTTCTAAGCTTTGTAAGGACCTCGGCAATTTTATGAAGCAGTATGATGTGGTAATTGTTCCAAGCTTTGGAGGCAATCAATTAGCCATGACCAATCTCACAGGTCATCCTGTTGTTTGCATGCCAATCGGTTTCAATAGAAATGGTACCCCTCTCAGCATCACGCTGATCGGCAATCTTTATGATGAAGCGACCATTCTTTCCGCGGCCAAAGCTTTCCAGGATAGAACGGAGCATCATAAGAAGCATCCACCGAAGTTTGTGGAGTGATTGCAAATTGCTAATTGCAAATTAGCTCTCACCTGACTTCCTTATCTTTGCCACCTCAAAAAATTGAAACCTCATGGCGAAAAAAATTGCGGAATTGCTGGGCGATAAAGCCGAGTACTTGTTGGGTCACCAGTCAAAAACAATTTCAAAGGATCAGTTGCATTTACCCGGTCCTGACTTCGTTGACCGTATATGGATAAACAGTGACCGTAATATTAATGTGTTGCGTAATCTTCAGCTCATGTATGGTACCGGCAGGCTGGCAAACACTGGTTATTTATCAATTCTTCCTGTTGACCAGGGTATTGAACACAGTGCCGGTGCATCTTTTGCCAAGAACCCGATTTATTTCGACCCTGAGAATATTGTGAAGCTGGCGATCGAAGGCGGTTGCAATGCTGTTGCCACTACATATGGTGGTCTTGGTTTTCTTTCAAGAAAATATGCTCATAAAATTCCTTTTATTGTTAAGGTCAATCATAACGAGTTTCTTACTTATCCCAATAAATTCGACCAGGTAATGTTTGCTTCTATCAAAGCAAGCTGGAACCTGGGAGCTGCTGCTATAGGCGCAACAATCTATTTTGGCAGCGATGAATCTACCCGCCAGATACAGGAAGTTGCCAAAGCATTTGAAATGGCACATGAATTAGGCATGGGTACGATCCTTTGGTGTTATTTGAGAAACCCTGCTTTCAAAACAAAAGAAAAAGATTTTCATGTTTCAGCCGATCTTACCGGGCAGGCGAATCATTTGGGTGTAACAATCGAAGCAGATATCATCAAACAAAAATTGCCAGAGAATAATGGCGGTTATCTCGCGTTGAATACAAAGGAATCTGCGTATGGCAAAAATGATAAACGCATCTATGAAGAGTTGACAACCGATCACCCGATCGATCTTTGCCGTTACCAGGTAGCCAATTGCTATATGGGTCGTGCAGGTTTGATCAACAGTGGTGGCGCTTCTTCAGGCGCAAGCGATCTTACTGAAGCAGTTACTACGGCTGTGGTAAACAAAAGAGCCGGTGGTATGGGATTGATCAGTGGACGTAAAGCTTTCCAAAGACCAATGAAAGAGGGTGTCGAGATCCTGAATGCGATACAAGACGTGTATTTGGATAAGGATGTTACGATAGCCTGACAGAAATCATACATCGTTAAAACCTCCTTTAGGGAGGTTTTTTTATGCCTGTATCAAACCTTAACAACTTTCGATAGCAGTCTTAATAATTCCGTTGTAAATTTAGCTATGCAAAAAACAATACTCCTGTTACTGACCTTTTCGATCTTTATAGCCTGCAATAACAAGGCATCCACTGAGGCAACTGCCGAGGACACACTCGTTGATGAAACCGAATTGTTACCTGAAGAAAGATTATCGTGGATGACAGTGTATGATACGACAAGAAACATGGTCGTATTACTGAAACAAAGAGAGGTAGATTCAAATAATCTTACTCCTCAATCAGTGATCAGTGATATTAATGCTACATGGGAAAATATTAAGCTTGAATTCAGGAAAGTTTCCAATGATACTTTATACGTAGCTATTCCGCATAGCGATTACCTCACCCAGCAAATGGGAAGCTCGGGTTCTTCAGAATACCTGGCCTCCGCAACGTTTAACCTTACGGAAATAAAAGGAGTTCGTTTTGTAAACTATGATTTCCATGAAGGGGATCACCTGTCTCCCGGCACATTTAGCCGCGATAGCTTTAAAGAGTTTCGCTGATAAAAAGCAGGGGCAGCCTAAGCTGCCCACTACCCCAATCAACGTATGCACAACAAAACTGACTTAACGAAATCCTATTGAATTTGTTTGTTTTTGATATATAGCCATTATATGCAGGAAAGCAAATGTGAAATGTGCAATAGTGGTTATATATCCCATCGCTACTGTACCTGTATTAAAAAATACGCCAAACCACAGAAGGTTAGCTGTTCCCAGTACCAGATGCGTAATCAAACCTATTTTAGTATAGAAATTAACTTTATCTGCCTTGCTTTTGCTAAATAATACATATCCTGTTATTACAGCAAGACAATGTGCCTCAAACCCGCCGATAGTAATGTCGTTTTGATAATAAGCTGACCCAAATGGCCCCTTGCCGGTATAGTATGCAACAAGGTCGGTTATGCCTGCCAATGTGCCCATCAGCATTAGAAATATTCCATCTATCTTTAAAATGATCTTTTGCATAGACTGTCAATTTTAATTGAATGATCTTTATGCCACTTTATAGATACTTACTTTTTGTTCAAATCCTTTTAACGGTATATCCCTATAGACTTTTGTGGGAGTTTCATTAGTATCAATAGACCTGGCCACCTCTTCTGATACGAGTATCTGTGATTGAAACTCTTTATTAAGTTGTTCGATCCTTGAAGCCATGATCACAACAGCACCAGTAATAGAATATTGCTGGCGGATGGAAGTACCGATATTGCCAGTCACCGCTTCACCTGTATGAATACCTATACCAATTCTTGTTTCACTGATCTTTCCTTCGCTGATCGCTCTTTGTAATTGCTTTAATATTTCCGTAGCAGCGCTTACTGCTTTTTGCGAATGATTAGCTGTGGGAAGCGGCGCCCCGAATGTTACCATGCATCCATCACCTAATATCTGGTTCACGATGCCATCATATTTCGTCACTGTATCGATAACAATAGCAAAAAAGGCATTCTGGTATTTTACTACCTCTTCGGGACTTCTGCCTGTGGCGAAATGAGTGAAGTCACGGATATCAATGAACATTACAGATACATCCATTCTTTTGCTTTCAATTCTTCCATCATTTTCAAGCATTCTTTCCGCTACCTCCATAGATATCTGCTGGCCAAACAGGTTTTCCACTCTTTGTCTTTTTTCTGCTTCCTGCAGGGAGTTATTGATACCGCTTTTGATCTGTTTTGCTACAAGGCCCGCTGCTATTCCTGAAAAAAGAAGGATAAAAGTGGGCGCCGCATCATTCGTATCAAACTTGTGGTATAAAAAAATACTAAAGGAAGCATATGACAAACTGGCTATTAACCCACAAACAAACGAGAGCCAGAAGTTTAATCTAAGGGTGGAAAGAATAATAAATATGAAATAAAGCAATACCGCCGGTGTTTGAAGAATATTATAAGCCGGGTAAAGACTTGCAACATGCCAGATCACCATTGTGGGTAATGATATTTCCATGAATGCATTGACACATTGCAGGCGAAACGGTATTCGTTCTTGCTTTTTCCTGATGCGCCTGGTAATATATAAGAGCGAAAAAGTCTCAAATAATATTATCAGTACAGGGAATAACCATATAGCAGAGAATGAGGATATTACTATCGATCCTTCGTTTGCTTTGAAAACAAATTGGTTCAGTAATCGCAAAACAATTGCAGCCGAGAAAATAATGATAAGGATGATCACCCGTTTTCTTTCGCTGAAAAGAAGCTCTTTGTCGAGTTGATTTTGAAAATTGATCTTCATTTGTAGTTCAACGATTGATTTGAAAAATTTCCAGCCGGGACGGTATAATCATTATCGCTTTTAACAATCTGTCGCTTTATTGCTTTGGATCTTTTTGTTTCCTCTGGCAAACAAAGAAGAATGCACAATGCAACAACTGGCAATAGAATGGAAAGCATCAACCATACCCAGGGATTGTTACCGGTTTCTTTGGCAACCCACGCGGTTGCTGCTCCGAGAAAAATGGAAACGGCGATCGCTCCCAGTACAAATAATGTGTTCATATCTGTCATTTTAAGCAGTTTGTTTTTTAACTGATCTGTCAGGGAGGCAAAGCAGGATGAGGTTTGCAATAAAAGGCAGGGGAATGCCGATTAAGAACCATGTCCAGAATTTTCTTCCAAAACATTTAGCCATACTGCCGGCAACGAATGGAAAGATGGCGGGTATTATAAGTATCGGTAGTGAAAAAACGACTTCCATGATCTTGAGTTTTGTTGTTAACGTTATTAAATTTCACAGGAAGGATTGTAAAACAGCAGGCAGCTCCCGCCACCTACTGTTACATCAACATTAAACCTTAGCTATAAAAGAACTATCGTTTTGCTTATCGTTATTTGGTTTTACCGGCGCTAAC
>DASVNY010000053.1:0-3454 GCA_036383615.1 Chitinophagaceae bacterium | reverse complement strand
ACTAATGATTTCATTACTACCCAACCAATAAGATAAACAACAGCACAAACTGAAAACACTATAAAATAACCAGCCTGTTTTCCCTGGAAGCCCATAAACAGCATCTGGGTGTCATCGGCATGAGTAAATAAAACACCCGATCCTTTGTTGATCAAAAAAGCGCCGAGACCGCCAGCCATTCCTCCAATACCAGTTACTGTTGCAATAGCTGTTTTGGGGAACATATCTCCTACTGTAGAAAAAATATTCGCTGACCATGATTGATGTGCCGCACCTGCAATACCGATAATAATTACTGGCAACCAATATCCATTCTGCCCGAGCGGTTGGGCCAATAAAGCTAATAAAGGAAAGAAGGCGAAAATCAACATTGCCTTCATACGGCCTTCATAAGGATTCATTCCTTTTTTCTCGACGAAATAGGTCGGTAACCACCCGCCAATAATTGATAAAAGCGTTATTAAATAAAGAACGGTAAGTGGAAAAGAACTCTGTGTACTATTCAAACCATGAATGTCTTTCAAATAAGCGGGTGTCCAAAACAGGTAAAACCACCAAACGCCATCTGTCATGAACTTACCAAAAGCAAAAGCCAATGTTTGCTTGTATTGGAAACATTTGAAAAATGACATTCTTTTTGGAGTAGAAATAACCGGCTCCGAAACAGCATTATGAGCAACAATATCCTGTTGAATATATTCCAACTCAGCTTTTGAAACTCGGGGATGAACTTCGGGCTTCTTATACATGAATGACCAGAAAAACATCCATACAAATCCAAGTGCTCCAATAATGATGAAGGACATTTCCCATCCGTACGCTTTAGCAATAAATGGAATTGTTAGTGGCGCCGCTAACGCACCAACAGTGGCGCCTGCATTAAAAATGCTGGTGGCTAATGCCCTGTCTTTTTTAGGGAAATACTCAGCAGTAGCTTTAATAGCTGCGGGGAAATTTCCTGCCTCACCTAAGGCCAACACAAAACGTGCGAAGATGAATAATGAAACCGAAGTGGAGGTAACTACAGCCACTTTATCGAACGTAGCGATTGAAGATTTGGCGCTCTCAAAATTGATAGCCCAGTTATCAGTAAGAATGCCGGATGTAGCTATTCCGCAAAACGCATGTATGCATGCTCCTACTGACCAGATACCAATGGCCCAAAGGAATCCCTTTTTGGTATCCATCCAGTCAACAAAGCGACCTGCCAGCAACATCGACACAGCATAAAAGATAGAAAACAACGCAGTGATCGTTCCATAATCACTATCTGTCCAGTGAAACTCGGGCACCATATAGTCCTTCCACGTTAAGGAAAGTACCTGCCGGTCCAAATAGTTGATAGTTGTTGCAAAAAATAGGAGGGCACAAATTTTCCACCTGTATTTTCCAATGGCTTGCTGCATGATCGTTTTATTTTTTTAGGAACTTACTTAGCTGCTTTTACTTGTTGGATAACGGCCAGCACATCTTTCGTGGCCTGCTCAATCGTTGCATAATCCTTTGCTTCCATCAACTTCTTACTGATAAGCTTACTACCCATACCTACCGCACAAACTCCCGCTTTGTACCATTCTTCGATATTCTCTTTTGTTGTATCCACACCACCAGTAGGCATGAATAGCAATTTCGGGAATATATCTTTTATCGTGGTCAGGAACTTGGGACCAAGCATATCACCTGGGAACAGCTTAATAAATTTGATGCCTGCATTCTCAGCTGCAATGATTTCGCTGGGCGTCATACAGCCGGGTGCATAAAAAATATCATTGGCAACACAGTGCGCTGCCACATCAGGAACAAAACCAGGACTTACCAAAAAGTCAGCTCCCGCAGCCAGGTAATCTGTTGCATGCTGCATGTTCTTGATCGTGCCCACACCCAATAATAAACCCGGCATTTCGGCATTCCGCAGGGCCACCATCTTCTTAAAGTTGGCCAGCGCGGCATCGCCACGGTTCGTGTATTCCACCCCTTTGATGCCGGCACGATAAATTGCTTTCAGCACTTCCAGGCTCACTTCCTCGCTTGAGTTAAAATATAAAGGAAGAATTCCCTGTGCTACTATTCCATCTGTTATCTGTTGTGTTTTGCTCATGTCAGATCTTTACTTTGATCACTAATTTTTTAATTTCTCCATTACCGATCATCGGTGCATGCACATCTTCCGGAAAGAAGATGGCAAACTGGCCGTCGGTCAGTTCAAAAAATGTATCAGGTGCATCGCTGAAAAAACGAACATCCTTTTCAGCATTATAGTCTCCATTGGGAGTCACGCATTTTTCTCTTGGCTTCCATGCTATGGTCTCCACACCTCTCACGCAAAGTTGTATGTCAATATTCTTATCATGACATTCAAACTTGGCAAGACTAGCTTCCTTTGTTTTGCCGGCGCCATTGCTGATGATAGCTTTTAATCCCTCTGCGATATCCGATTTTCCATCTGCTGCATTTTGCAAGTCCGTTTGCTCTATATATTCAAATGCTTTGGCAAACAGCGGGTGTACGGAAAAATATTTAGCTGCGTTTTGTATTGTATCGATGATCATTCAATTTGCTTTATTATAATACTCAATGTTCAATATTCAATGCTCAATGTTCAGTGTATGCAAATGAGAATTGAATATTGAGCATTGAACATTGAGAGTTTCTCTTTTATCTCTGCACCCGTCCGCTTCCATCTCCTTTCATAAGGTCTTTCACTTCACCCAAAGTCGCATGATTCAGATCGCCCGGGATCGTATGTTTCAATGCACTGGCAGCCACACCAAATTCAGCCGCTTCAGCCATTGGCATACCGGTTACCAAACCATAGATTAATCCGCTGGCAAAACTATCACCGCTTCCTACCCTGTCAACAATGCGGACATTGTATTGCTTTGTATGATAAAACTCTTTACCGTCATACACCAAAGCACTCCAGCCATTATCACTGGCACTATGGCTCTCACGAAGTGAAGAAGCGATGAACTTGAACCCGAATTTATCTTTCATCTGCTTGAACACATCTTTGAAGCCATCGAGGTTCAGTTCTCCTTTTGTTACGTCTGTATCTTTTGCTTTAAAGCCAAGTGTTGTATCAGCATCTTCTTCGTTACCGATACATACATCCACATACTGGCAAAGCTTTGTCATCACTTCTCTTGCTTTTTCTTTGCTCCACAATTTCTTTCTATAGTTAAGATCGATGCTGGTAGTGATGCCTTTTGCTTTAGCGGCTTTTAACGCCGCTTCGGTTAACGCTGCTGCTTTATCGCTTAATGCCGGTGTGATACCAGTGGTATGAAACCAAACCGCTCCATCAAATATCTTATCAAAATCAAACTCCTCTGCACTTACATCGGCAATAGAAGCGCCGGCACGATCATATACTACCTGTGAAGCTCTCATGGAAGCGCCTGTCTCCAGGAAATATATTCCGAGCCTGTCGCCACCACGGGCAACAAATTGTGTA
>DASVNY010000052.1:0-3993 GCA_036383615.1 Chitinophagaceae bacterium | reverse complement strand
GGAGATAAAGTATTCAAAGTTGACTCTGCTGAAGATAATTTGGGAAAGTCATCACCGAGGCATTATTATGGCGGAGATGTGCAGGTAAAACTTCGTCATGGTTGGGGGGAAACAGAGTGGAGGGCCGAATACTGGTTTGGTACGCAACCCGGCACTTCGCAATCAACCTCCAATCCCGGAACGCTTCCAAATTCAAACGGAGTTCCTGTTCCAACTTATGTAAGACATTTTGATGGAGCCTTTTTGCTGTTTTTACAAAACATCGTGAATAAGAACCACCAGCTAATGATTAAATATGATTGGTATGACCCGAATATCCGGGTGAAGAGTAAGGACATTGGAAAAGCGGGAACCAATCTTACCAGTGCCGATATAAAATTTTCTACCCTTGGCATTGGTTATGCCTATCATCTCAACCCCCAGACCAAGCTGATCCTTTATTATGACTTTGTAACAAACGAGAGCACTCAAATGGCGGGTTATACCGAAGATCTGAAAGACAATATCTTAACCTGCCGTCTGCAGTTCAGGTTCTAGGGCCAGTTAACATTCCGGTAACATTGCCATCACAATTGGTTAATCTGTGAGTAACATACGGGTAACCTCTGGGGCCGTCCTTTGCCGCAAATTAACAACATGACTGCAAGGGCAAAGTTTCTCATTGTGTTGCTGTGTTTGATATCCCTATCATCTTTCGCACAAACGATAAAATTAACCGGAAGGATAACGAATCAAAAGAATGAAGCGATAGCCGGCGCTTCTATCCAGATCGAGGGCACTTCTATCGGAACTGCCGCTGATGTGGAAGGGCGTTTTTCACTGAACCTTGAACAAGGAAAAAAATATGTGCTGTTGGTTTCTGCCACAGGTTATAAAGCAAAAGCGATAGCAGAAATAGAAGTGGGAAATGGCCAGGACAATACGATCAGCGTTGTATTGGAAGAAAGCAAGCAAACCGAATTGACAGGTGTGGTGATAAGAACTACCCGTCGCCAGGAAAGCACTGTTGCCTTGCTTAATTTTCAGAAAAACAATACAGCGCTTTCAAGTGGGCTTGCAGCCGATTTCATCCGCCGTACGCCTGATAAAAATACCGGTGAGGTTTTAAAAAGGGTGAGCGGTACTTCTGTACAGGATAACAAATTTGTAGTTATCCGCGGATTGGCCGACAGGTACAACTCTGCTTATATTAACGGGGCACAATTACCCAGCTCTGAGCCGGATAAAAAAGCATTTTCTTTTGATGTTATTCCATCACAGCTGATAGATAATATCATTATTAATAAAACGGCCACACCTAATCTTACAGGTGAATTTGCCGGTGGCCTGGTGCAGGTAACTACTAAAGATATTCCTGTTAAAAAGGAATTGGTGCTGGGAATAGGATTAGGCTTCAATTTGCAGGCTTCATTTAAAGATTTTTATAGCAACCCACGCGGTAAGAATGAATGGCTTGGTTTCAGCGACAGGAAATTGCCTTCAGGCTGGCCCAAAAGCGCTACCGACTACAATTCACTTTCCGCGGATGAAAAAGTAGCGCTTGCACACACACTTTCTGATGATGTATATCGTCAGCAAAAATCATCTGCAGGCCCGATACAAAACTATAGTCTTACATGGGCGAATGTGGCCAAAGGAAAAAACGGAAGCTCATTCGGCTCTATCCTTGGGGTTACTTATCGCCAATCAAAATTGGTTTACGACGGTAAAAATGCCGTGAGAAAATCATTTCCACCAGATGTTTTTGAATATAGCGACAATCAAAACCGCTATTCTGTAAACTGGGGCGCTGTAGCCAATTTTGCTTATACAAAAGGCAAACACAAAATTGCCTTTAAGAACCTTTTCAATCAACTGCTGGATGATAATTATTATGTGCGTAGCGGAACTACCGAGCATAACCCGATGCGTCTTTATTCATCTGTGCTTAACCAGCGTAGTTTGTATTCAACGCAGTTGGAAGGCAACCATGGCATTGGCAAGCTGAAATTCGAATGGAATGTCAACTATTCTCACAATAAGAAAGACCAGCCGGATTTAAGAGTAATGAGCTATGCGGTATCAGATGTTAACCCCAACGACATAACACTGAACAACAGGGGTAATAATACCAACCGGTTTTTTAGTGATTTGAAGGATGATGCTTTTGGGTATTCAGCAGCTTTATCTATTCCTTTCAAATACTTCAATCAAAACCAAACGTTGAAGATCGGTGGTTCATCAATTGTACGCTTAAGAGATTTCAGGGCAACGATACTGGGCATTGAGGATCCTGCGGATCATTCTTTGCTTTCATTGCCTTATGACCAGATATTCAATCATGATAATTTCAGAACCGGTGGTTTTATTTATACAGCGGCTTTACAAAACCCTTCGGATAAATATTATGGCATATCAGCGCTTAACGCCGGCTATATAATGTTCGATAATAAATTATCGGATAAAGTTCGTTTGGTGTGGGGCGCAAGAGCAGAAAACTTTCAGCAATTCATTAAATCAAATGATGCACGCAAAGGAGATACAGCTGTAGTGATCCTTACAGAAAAATTAGATATTCTTCCTTCTTTCAATCTTACTATCAGCCCTACTATAAAAACCAATATCCGTATTGCTGGCTCGCAAACTGTAGCAAGACCGGAGTTCAGGGAGATTGCTCCATTCGCATTTTATGATTTTGAACAACTGGCTTCTGTATCCGGTAATCCTGACCTGGTGCGCAGCAGCATATTGAATGGTGATATTCGTTATGAAATGTATCCCGGTGCAGGCGAGTTGCTTTCCCTGGGTGGGTTCTTTAAATATTTTAACGATCCTATCGAGTTACGTCTTGATGAAGGAAGCGTACCAAGCCGCAGGCAATACATATTCCAAAATGGAGACAATGCCAAGTTAATAGGCGCCGAGCTGGAGTTTCGTAAAAACTTTTCTTTCTTAAGTGAGAAGGCAGCCTGGTTGAAAAAATTATACTTCAACGGGAACGCCACATTTATTTTCTCAAAAGTGACATTGAATACTGTCGGTGGCAGTGGTCATAATGTAACCACCAGCCGTCCGCTGCAGGGTCAGAGCCCTTACCTTGTTAACGCAGGTTTTCAATATGAAGGTGATGATCTGTCTGCATCACTTTTATACAATCGCATAGGCCAGCGCTTATCATTGGTAGGTAATGCGACTATGCCGGATATCTATGAAAATGCCCGCAACCTTGTTGACTTACAGGTAGCCAAGAAAGTATTTAAGAGAAATGGCGAAGTGAGACTAACAGTGAGTGATATTTTCAACCAGCGTATCATGTTGTATCAAAATATAGACAAGGCAAAAGTCTATAAAGAAAATACCGACCTGATATTTTCATCTTTCAGACCTGGTACAACTATGACGCTTTCATTCAACTACAATTTCAAGTTATAAAAATTTTAAAACAACTATTTAAAAAGAGGTATATGAAAAAAGTCCTTTCCATTTTGGTCCTTGCTGCGCTAATACTCCCCTCCTGCATAAAGGTGGATATAGATGATTCCGTTACAAACAACGGAAATGGAAACAGTGGTAATTACGCTTCACAGGAAGAAAAGATCATTGCTACAAAAATAATTACCGGCCAGGTGAGTGAACATGTTACTTTACCCAAAGGCAAATACACACTGAAAGGGTATGTATATGTTACTAACAGGGCGGTTTTAACCTTTGCTCCGGGTTCTGTTATCGTAAGCGATACGATCAATAAAGGAGCTTTGATCGTTGAACGAAACTCCAAACTGATGGCTGCCGGCACAGCTACAGATCCTATTGTATTTACATCGGGCAAACTTCCTGGCCAGCGCAAAGCAGGTGATTGGGGTGGTATCATCCTGCTGGGTAATGCACCTACCAACAGAACAACTGAACCAACTATTGAAGGTGGTGTGAACGCTCAGTATGGCGGAACAATTGTTGGAGATAACAGCGGCACGCTGACTTATGTGCGTATTGAATTTGCAGGAATCGCGGCTG
>DASVNY010000051.1:0-1645 GCA_036383615.1 Chitinophagaceae bacterium | reverse complement strand
CATCATCCATAGTATAGATGCTCAGTTCTTTTCCCAACTTACGATGGTCTCTCTTTTTTGCTTCTTCCAGCAAAGCGAGATGTTCATCCAGTTCTTTTTGAGAAGGGAACGTAACACCATATATCCTTGTAAGCTGCTTATTCTTCTCATCACCTTTCCAGTAAGCGCCGGCAATATTGGTTAGCTTGACCGCTTTGATAGCTCCTGTTGCAGGGATATGCGGTCCGCGGCAGAGATCGGTAAAATTTCCCTGTGTGTAAAAGGTTATATCTCCATCCTGCAATCCGCCGATAAGATCAAGTTTATACTCATCGTTCTTTAGCGTGAAATACTGGATCGCTTCCGGTTTTGTAACTTCTTTACGGCTGTATGCATTGTTTTGCTTAGCCAGTTCATTCATCTTCTTTTCCAATGCAGCCAGGTCTTCCTCTGTTATCTTCTTATCGCCAAGATCCATATCGTAATAAAAACCCTGTGGATTTTCAATAGCCGGTCCCACCCAGAATTTTACACCCGGGAATAAAGACTCCACCGCTTCTGCCATCAGGTGGGCAGATGAGTGCCAGAATGTTTTTTTACCATCAAGATCATTCCAGGTTAGCAACACAAGTGTGGCGTCGTCATTAATGGGTCTTGTGGCGTCCCAAACCTGTCCGTTCACTTTGGCAGCAAGCACTTTTCTTGCTAATCCTTCCGAAATAGATTTTGCAATATCAAGGGCAGAAGTTCCCTTTTCATATTGCTTTACGGCTCCATCTGGTAATGTAATGTTGATCATTCTAAAATCCTCTTTTAAAATAGGTTGCAAATGTAACAAACTCCGGGCTCATTCAGGCTGTTACTGTTTTGAATTTGCCGCAGATTTTCACTGATTCAACCGCCGATTACGCCGATAATATCTGCGAATGCTGCGTAATGATTAAATATTTTTACGGATCAGTTCATTCAGCCTGTTCATCCTGCGATGCAGCTTCTCCTTCTTCTTTTCAAACAAAGACCTGTTGGTAAAATAAAGTTCCGCCAGTTCCATTTGCCTTTTCCGCCACCTGCCCAATAATATCTTCCCGTATAGTTTATCAAAACCAAAACTCGCGGCATGAATGGTTCTCATTTTAGGGTTAGAGGCTAATGCATCGGCATAATAATTCTTATAATTCTTCAATAGTTCTTTCCTGTACAAAAAATAATAAGGTTTCAATTCCTCTATCTCACCGGCTGAAAATTCAGCTACAAGAGCCTGCCATATATCACCGTTGATATGGGCATTGATTCCATAAAGAATATAGCGGAGAGGCGTGGCTGTGCTATCTGCATAATACGCCTTCCATTCTTCATGAACAGGCAGTTTATTTTGATAGGCTATTGCCGAGCGAAAAAAATAATGGGCAAACCTGACCTCCAGCCTTTCTATCAATTCCTGTGCCCTTGTATTTTTTTGACTGAAATAATCAACCGCTTCTACCGTGGTCTCCAAATAAATGCCTGCAAAATATTTTGACACCGATGAACTGTTCGCGATAGAGTCCATCGTTAATAACAGATCCATGACCCGTTCTGTTTTTTGGGCAAAAGAACAGCACGCCAGGTATAACAAACCGAACGCAAGGATTAGCTTTTTCACATTTGATTCTCGCTGACCGTTTAT
>DASVNY010000050.1:0-5025 GCA_036383615.1 Chitinophagaceae bacterium | reverse complement strand
CCAGCGAGCCAGCAATACCTCGATATTATGCGCACCTATTTGTATGATGCCGCTGATAAAGTCAACAAATCAGGTAAGGATGCGATCAACTCTTTCGCAGAAGGTGATGAACAAAGAATGATATTAATGGGATTGAAACGCTTTACTAAGGCGGAGCCTTTCAACAGCAAGGATGCGAGAAGAAGAATTGCAGATAAAATGATTGCGGAAGGAAAATATTGTTTCTAGTACGACGGTTTCAAAAGCTATGAGCTATGAGCCACGAGACCAATAGTTCGAAAACGAGGCTAAAGTCTCGCAGCTCATAGCTCAAAGCTCGCGGCTTTTACAGAACTAACTCCATTGCTCTTTATCATAGTCAAAACTGGCCGTTCTGATTTGAACGGCTGTTTTTTTCTCCTTATATAATTCGGAAAGTTCTCTGCGTGTTATCCTGAGTTCATTCAATTTCTGCACCCTTCTTCTTTCTACAAAGATGCCGGTTGACATTAACAAGGCCGAGAAGGTTGTCACCAGGAAGTAGATAAGGAAGGTATCTTCTTCATGCTGCATTTGAAACACATAATACATCATATAGATAATGCTGTAACAGCAATAGCAAAAGATCAGTGAAGAAGCCATTATGGCTTTGCCTGCCGCTTTCTGGTGCATGATCGTGATCCTTGTCTGGCGCACAAAAAATACAGCACTAAAAGACAAAACAAGCAGAAGACCCGGCCCCATAATGATAGTTATTGCTTCTATATTGAACCCGTAAATAGAAAGTACAACGATCTCAAAAACAAGAAAGATTATAGCGAGTATTCTCATTCTTTTTGTAAGCAGCGTTGATGTGCTGAAATAAGTAAGAAAGAGAAGCATCAATGGTGCATCAAGGAGATTATTGGCCAGGCCAAAATAGTAGGTGAAGTTTTCCGGCGCATTGATATAACCTTCCGTAAGCATGTTATATCCTGCTACTATCGCATAATAAGCGATCAGGAAAGGAAAGCTTCTGTACCCGGCAAGCCGGCAGGCAATCATCGTTAATATGGGTAAGGACAAGGCCACTGTGGACACCAGTCCCATCACAGTATTCCACGTCATCTCTATTGGTTTTTCTTCAGGATAGGATTTTAATGGTGTTGCATCTTTCTGCAACCTGCATTATAAACGATGATTGGGTACGCATAGTCTTTGGTTTTAATGGTTTATACTAAAATTCAGTAAAAGCAATCTGTTATACAGTAATAATACTGAATCGCCCTTCAAGGGTTTTTATGCTATCTTTCTCACATGATACGAATGCTTTTCCTCATTGGTTTTATTATCCCGTTTAAATCTTATCCGCAGGACCCCGGAATCGGGTTTTTAACAGGAAAAACTACGGGTGCGCTGCCTTATTTGGAATTTGGCATGGGTGATGACCGTTTAGGCGGCGCCAAGATGGGCTATCTCGACACAAATCTTGTTATAAAAGTTGTGGATAGCGTAAACAGCGATTATAAAGTACAGTTATCAAAAAACCATTTTGCCTGGTTACCAAAATCCAACTTCACCATTGATACTTCCATTAAGATCAAGCCCTATTACCTGACATCGAGCTGGAAAGTTCATGGCGATGATAAGTATGATTATGTAGCTGTATCATTAGACGATCGTCTTCCTTATCGAAGTCTGCAACAGATCAATCCATCAAAAATTGTGGTAGATGTTTTTGGAGCTACCAGCAATACAAACTGGATCACCCAGCTTACTACAGCAAAAGAAATAACCAATGCTTACTATGAACAAATTGAAGATGATGTGTTTCGCATCATCATCGAACTAAAACATCCGCAGCATTGGGGTTATTCAATTTACTATGAAGGAAAAAGATTGGTCATCCGGGTAAAGCGTCAGCCTGCTGATCTGAAAATAAAAAAACTAACCATCGCCGTTGACCCTGGTCATGGCGGTGATAACAAAGGCGCAGCCGGAAAGACAAGCAACGTACTTGAAAAAGATTACACGCTTAAAATATCAAAAGAGTTAGAAAAGGCATTGCGAAAGGAAAAGGCAATTGTCTTCATGACAAGAGAGGCTGATACATCGCTAAGCATGATCGAAAGAACAGACATGTTAAAAAAAGCGGAACCCGATCTTTTGATAAGCATTCATCTTAATTCTTCAGCAAGAGATTCTATAAAAGGTGTGAGCACTTATTATCGCTATATAGGTTTTCGACCCGCCACGCAGTTCATACTAAAACGAATGCTGGAATTGGGATTGAATAATTTCGGAAATATCGGCGGTTTTAATTTTTCCCTTAGCGGGCCAACGGAATACCCGAATTGCTTAGTGGAAGTTGCTTTTCTCAGCAATGCAGAAGATGAGAAAAAAATACTGGACCCAAAATTTCACAAACAGGTGGCGGCAAAGATCGTAGCTGGTATTAAAGACTGGTTGAAATCGCTTTGATCAATGTTCCGGGAATGCTTCACCACGGTGACAGGTATTACAATGTACCACATTGAGGTATTCGGGCTTTTGCGTTTTATCAAAATAGAACCAGGTCTTGTTTAGATCGATCGTCATCCGCATCATTTTCCTTGCTTCTCCCTTCATGGGTTCAGCATCCGATGCATAGTCCATATCCCCTGGAAAAACTTTTTGCTGAACATGACAAAATTTACAATCCACTCCTAATGCTTTGTTATAGGTCTGCATTATGCTATCAAGTCTTGCTTCGCTGATATCCTGTGGTAAAATTTGCAGGTTCTTATGTTTACCGGCAGGTTTTTTACTAAAGGCGGCACCTATTAATACAAAGCCTCCCAAACCTAAAACGACCAGCCATTTTTTTGCAGATTGCATGTGTGTTTTACTTTAATGTGGTTAATGACGGATAAAAAGCCTGTATGGTGGCAGCGTTAAAATTCTTTTTTAGCATTGATCCATCTTTCAAAAAATTCCCAGGTCCTTAGCATTTGATCAATTCGTTGCCTGTTATTGCCGCTTCTTGTTATTTCGTGAGTGGCGCCGGGATGACGCACATACTCAACCGGGCGGTCCAATGCTTTCAAACTCCTATACAGCATTTCACTTTGTATCACACCGGTTCTTCTATCATTTTCCCCGTGAAAAATAATAAACGGTGTTTTGATATTCTGCACATAGTTGATCGGCGATTCTCTTTCTAATATCTCTTTTGTTTTGGGTTCCCATGGATAGCCGCCAAAATAGTTCGGCACCAATCTCCATGCATTACCTTCCCCAAAGAAAGTGGCAAGATCATACACGCCTCTTTGCGCACAAGCGGCTTTGAATCGCTGATCATGTGAAATGATCCACGCTACTAAGTATCCTGCATAGGAGCCGCCTGTTAACATCAGCTTGGATGTATCGGCCCAACCATCGGCAACTGTTTTATCTAATGCAGTCAGCACATCGCTTGTTGGTCCTTCTCCCCAATCGTTGACATTGCCCCTTAAAAAATCTACCCCATAACCACCGCTTCCTCTCGGGTTGCAATAAACAACTCCATAGCCTTTGCTGCAGAAATACTGGTATTCATGCCACATGCTTGCCTCGCCGGGTCCCCACATAGCGGATGGGCCGCCGTGAATTTCCAATAACAATGGATATTTTTTACCCGCTTCATAATTTGTTGGCTTCATTATCCAGTATTCAACAGTTTGCCCCTTGTTGTTTACAAATGTTTTCTTCTCCGGGAATGAAAGCTTTTTTGTGGCGACCCATTCGCTGTTAAATGAACTTATCTTATTAGCGTTTTTCGCAGCAGCGTCAGCTATATATAGCTCAGAAGGGTTGGCTACTTCTGTTTTTGAAAAGATCATTTTATTATTTACCAGTGCAAAGCTTCCAATGCCACTATTAAAATCTGTCAATTGTTCTATTTTCTTAGTAGCCACTTCTGCACGAAACACCGGGGCACCGCCATTGCTCTGTGCTGTGAAATAGATATATTTCTCATCATTGCTCCAGGTAAGCGATCCTTTGTTCCTGTCAAATGGTATATCTGTGATTGTTGCAGCTGAAGTTCCCAATTGCATGATGGCTAAGGTTGGCACACTCACAAATGAAGTATTGCCATGTTGAAAGGCCAGCCATTTCCCTGAAGGAGAAATCGTTGGAGAGTTATAATTTTTTCCTTCTTCGCCTAATAGTTTTTGCAATCCGCTTCCATCCGCGTTCATTATATAAATAGAAGATTCTAATGACCTATCGGGATGTTGTAAAGAGTCGATATCTGCTCCGAGAATGATCTGTTTTCCATCAGGAGTAAAGGCTGCAAAGTTGTAGCGATAAAATCCTTTTGTTATAGACTTTGGTTTAGCATCTTGTTTTACATCCGTAATAAAGAAGTGGTTGAACGACATATCGGGATTCACATCTGTTTCATCCTGGAAATTGAGTTTGTTTACTACCCTTGCTTTTCTGTCTGTTACATTTCCTTCCAGGTAAGCTCTTGCCTCTTCAACAGTTCCATCCGGGTCAGCTTTTGCAGTTGAAGCTTTCAGTGTTTCATTTTTTGCGAACCCTGGTTTTTCAAATGACCATTTGGGAACTTCTTTTTTAGGATTAAGCAAGGAGTCTTTTAAAAGATCTTTTAAAGGAATGGTTGCTGAAAAAAGAATTTGCTTTCCGTCAGGGCTCCATCTTGGATTGCCTGCCCCGTATTTGAATTTTGTTAATTGAATGGCTTCTCCGCCATCCAATGACAATAAAAATAGTTGAGGTCTGCCATCCGCCTGTCTAACAAAAGCGATTTGTTTCCCATCGGGACTCATCACAGCTTGTGATGAGTTCTCTTTGCTTGTTATTTGTTTAAGCGAAGAACCATCGGTGCTGGCGAGCCATAACTGGTTCACATATTTATATTCCCATTTACTATCGCCATCGGGTTCTATACTGGTAAGTGTAAAAACTGCTTTACTGCCATCCTTGCTCATTGTAATCCCACCAACCGTTTTGACCTTTAGCATATCGGTCACTTTCATCGGCTCTTGTCCATTTTGTGCATTCGTATTTACAAACAGGAAA
>DASVNY010000049.1:0-2729 GCA_036383615.1 Chitinophagaceae bacterium | reverse complement strand
GATCTTTTAATGACAAGCCCGAAGCAGCGCCACGCTTGGCAGGACGGCTTCCGATATTTGTTTCGCTATAAAACCTGAGCGGACTTACCTGCAATAAATAATCGGCGAGATAAGGATGATCTTTTAATAGTTTGTAGGAGTCAAACCCCGCTACAGCCAATTCTTCCAGCAATGCTTCTTCCTCTTCATTTAATGTTGACTCACGGCTGGAGAAAAGATCATTGGATATCCCGGCATTCAGCAACTGCTCGATATTGAATTGCGCGGCATCAATGGTGCCGAAGTTTGAACTTACCGTTTGGCCCTGTATGGTCAGTTGTATCTCCTTATTCGAAATATTATTTCCCATCGAAGCATAGAACTTATGCGTTTTGCCACCACCTCTTGAAGGTGGACCACCTCGGCCATCAAAGAAGACAACATCAACATCGTATTGGCGTGAGATGGCTGTAAGCTCTTCTTTCGCTTTATAAATGCTCCAGTTGGCCATCAGGTAACCACCATCCTTTGTACCGTCAGAAAAACCGAGCATGATCGTTTGAACATCACTTCTTCTTTTCACATGCTCCCGATAGACAGGATTTGAATACAGCTTTTTCATTACGGCCGCCGCACTTTCAAGGTCATCGATCGTTTCGAATAAGGGAACAATATCAATATTCATTTCTTCCTTCTTCCAGCCACCTAAAAGAAAGAGGCCGAAAACCTCCATCGCATTCAGTGCAGATTTACACTGGCTGATGATATAGCGGTTGCAGCCTTCCGCGCCATTGTATTGCTGAATACTTTTGATGGCAGCGATAGTTTTCAGCGTATCGCTTTGAACAGGTTCTTCAAGATCAGCAGCATTCATTGGTTCCCTGATCGAAGCCAGCACATTGATCTTTTCATCATCACTCAGTGAAGTATAATCAGCCGGCAATACTTTGCTTATGGTTGCAATAGCTTCCAGCATTTTGCCATGAATAGAACTTTCCTGTCGAATATCCAATGATGCGAAATACATCCCGAATACTTCGATCTTATTGATGAGGTTATTCACCAGGTGAAGGAACAATCCGTTGTGCTGATGTATGATCTTATCCTTTACGTCGTATAAAGTCTCCAATATTTCTTCCTTCGCCAGCGTTGTTTTATAGCCGGGGATAAATAGATTGTTGTACAATTTATTCTCCAAACTGATGAGCAATACATCTACGCCATCAAAAGTGAGTCGTCGTCTTAATTTCCTTACATCAAGATAATAGCATTTGATAATGCCTCCTCTCAATGCATCCGCTACCTGTACCGTTATTTCATTTGTCACAAAAGGATTACCATCTCTGTCACCGCCCGGCCAGAAACCCATCCTGATTACAGGATTATCTTGACTGGTTGCATCAGCGAACTGGCTTTTCAGCGTTGAAATGATGCGGCCTGCAGCAGGATAAAATACATTCTCCAAATACCAGATCAGGCTCACGGCCTCATCGTAAGGTGTGGGCTTTTTCTTTTTGAAAAAAGGTGTTTTACCTAATTGCTGGAGATAAGTGTTGACAAGACTTGTATTGTTCTCATTCAATGCCCTTGAAAGATCGTTGATGATGCCCAGCACAGGTCCGGGATAGAATTGCGTGGGATGCGCTGTCAGCACCAGGCGGATCGCAAAATCTTTTAACTTCTCAGTGAGCTCTTCTTCTTTAGCATCATTCAATACTTCGGAAACAAGATGCTTGAGGGTTCCGACCCCGTTAAGATCATTCACATTTTTAAATGCAGCGTCTTCCAATGCATCGAATAGCACCACCTGTCTTTCGACATATTGCACAAAACGAAACAGCAGGTCATTGCGCTCTTCTTCCTTTACATAGGTCGTATGTTTATTGAAGAAGTCTTCAATGATCTCTACGGGGCTTAATTTCTTTTTATAGCCCTCTTCACAATTATTGGATAATAACGAGAGTAATATTCCTGTCTTTTCGATGCGATGAAAAGGAAGCGATGTGAACAGGCTGTTATAGAGCTGGAATTTTATTCCTACTTCATTACGAAACTGCTGCAAGCCCCTGTTGGAAGAATGATCCATTGAAATTGATTATGGTTTTAGGAACAACGATGGCAAGCAACGAACGAGAAATGAAAATACTTCATTTCATCGGATTTTGTGTAGCTATGCCAATATGAATGATCTTATAAAAAAAATGCCCCCGGTTACCGGGGGCATTATATTGAACAGATTTTGATTGCTATTATTCAGCTGCTTTCTCTTCTGTTGCAGGAGCGTCCGGTGTAGTGGTTGCTTCTGCCTTTTTCTTCGCACCACCTGAACGGCGGGTCTTCTTAGCCGGAGTCTTAGCTTCTGCCGCTCCTTTGCCATAAACATCGTTGAAATCAACCAGCTCGATCATTGCTGTTTCAGCATTATCGCCAGGGCGGGCACCCAATTTAATGATACGGGTGTAACCACCAGGACGACCACCTACTTTTTCAGCTACATTACCAAACAATTCTTTGATCGCTTCTTTATCCTGCAGGTAGCTGAACACCACACGACGCTGGTGAGTAGTGTTTTCTTTTCCTTTAGTGATCAGTGGCTCAACATATACACGCAAAGCTTTTGCTTTTGCTACTGTAGTTACGATCCTTTTGTGCTGGATCAGTTGACAAGCCAGGTTGCTCAGCAAAGCATCTCTGTGTGCTTTGGTGCGGCTCAGGTTTTTAATTTTGTCTCCGTGACGCATGACGTTTAA
>DASVNY010000048.1:0-2051 GCA_036383615.1 Chitinophagaceae bacterium | reverse complement strand
CCAAGCTGGCAAGTGGCGAATGGCTCGGTTGTTTTGGGTTAACAGAGCCCAATCATGGCAGCGATCCCAGCAGTATGCTGAGTAATTATAAAGATGCCGGTGATCATGTGATATTGAATGGCGCAAAAATGTGGATCAGCAATGCACCCTTTTCACAGGTGGCAGTAGTATGGGCCAAAGATGAAGCCGGTGAAATACATGGTTTGATAGTGGAAAGAGGCATGGAAGGGTTTTCAACACCGACAACGCATGGCAAATGGAGTTTGAGAGCCTCTGCAACAGGTGAGCTGGTATTTGATAATGTGAAGGTGCCTAAAGAAAATATTTTTCCCAACGTCAAAGGGTTGAAAGGCCCATTAGGTTGTTTAACAAAAGCGAGATACGGTATTGCCTGGGGCGCAGTGGGGGCAGCGATGGATTGCTATGATACGGCCCTCCGTTATTCTTTGGAAAGAGAGCAGTTTGGCAAACCAATCGGAGGTTTCCAGTTGCAGCAAAAGAAATTAGCTGAAATGGTCACAGAGATCACAAAGGCGCAGTTGCTGAACTGGAGACTGGGCACTTTGATGAATGAGGGAAAAGCCACCCCACAACAGGTGAGCATGGCTAAAAGAAATGCCTGCGAGATCGCAACAAATATTTGCCGTGAAGCAAGACAGATGCTGGGTGGTATGGGTATCACGGGTGAGTATTCAGTAATGCGTCACATGATGAACCTCGAAAGTGTGATCACTTATGAAGGAACACATGATATTCATTTGCTGATCACAGGTATGGATGTAACGGGAATTAACGCGTTTAAATAATGTGACAATGTGCGGATATGAAGATTTGAAAATTTTCACATCCGCACATTTGCATATTTTCACATTGCACAATGAAAATCTTCCTCATCGGATTCATGGGCTCGGGTAAAACACACTGGGGCCGTCAATTGAGCCAGAAGCTCGACATTCCTTTTTTTGACCTTGATGAGCAGATCATTTCCCATGAAGGCAAAGCCATCAATGAAATATTTGCTGAACAGGGCGAAGAATATTTCCGCTTATTGGAGAAAGATACCTTGCATATCATCACGGAGAGCCATGATAGTTTTGTGATGGCCTGTGGTGGGGGAACGCCTTGTTACTTCAACAATATTGAATACATGAACCAGGCAGGCACCACTGTTTGGATCAATACCGCTACTGATGTGTTGTTTCAACGATTGATCACCGAAAAAGATAAACGCCCTTTGATAAAAGAGTTGGATGGTGATCAATTAAAAAGTTTTATTGGAAAAAAATATGCTGACAGGCGGATCTATTATGAACAGGCGGATGTGGTAGCGGATGACGAACAATTACAATTGGAAAAACTCATCGAAAAGATATTTCATGCATAGAGGTTTTTTGGCAGCAGGCGCTGTCTTCGGAGCATTAGCAGTGGCATTGGGAGCATTCGGGGCACATGGATTGGAAAAGCTCACTACTGATCTAAAAATTTTAAGCAGTTACCGCACCGGTGTAGAATACCAGGTATATCATGCATTAGCGTTATTGGCAACGGCGATAATATTTGAACGATTTCCCGGCAAATGGACAAAATGGGCGGGTAATTGTTTTATTGCTGGCATCATTCTTTTTTCAGGTTCTTTATATCTTCTTAGCTTTTTAAAAATGCAGGCAAGCAGCACCGTGAAATTTATCGGGCCCGTTACACCACTTGGAGGTGTTTTGTTTATTGCCGGTTGGTTATTTCTGTTGATTGCTGTTACGAAGAAGGATTAAACCAATGGAAGCGTTAGCGTTGTTACCGTTCCGTTTTTGGTTTCAATTACATAGGTGCCGCCAATGTTTTCCATCCTGCGGGCAATATTCTTAAGTCCATTACCAAACTGTCTTAGCTTCTGCATGTCGATGCCTACGCCGTTATCGGAGATACGAATGGTAAGATCGCTGTTTGTTTCAAATTCAATTTTAACTAAAGATGCTTTTGAATGTTTGAGCACATTGTTCAGGGTTTCTTTGACGCATAAAAAGATATTGCGTCTTTTATCACCGGTAAGCTCT
>DASVNY010000047.1:0-3285 GCA_036383615.1 Chitinophagaceae bacterium | reverse complement strand
TCACTGCTTTATCATACCATAAAGGAACAACCGGTGCATCATTCATCATCAGTTGATCGGCTTGCTGATAAAGTTTATAGCGTAATGAATCATTTTCTTCTACCAGTGCTTTTTCAAACAATGCATCGAACTGTGGATTATGATATCGTGTATAATTAGGCGGCGCTGGGTTTTTTGAATAGAATACCGATAAATAATTCTCTGCATCGGGATAGTCGGCTATCCAACTGCCCCTGAAAAATAAAGCTCTTGAGCTGGAGGTCATTTCAAGTAACAATGCTTTTTGCACAACATCCACTTGTACGGGAATACCGCATTCTTCCAATTGTTTGGCAATAAAATTTCCCATCTCAGCATAAATGGGAATGGTAAGTAATTTGACAGAAGACAATCCTTTTCCATCAGGGAAACCGGCTTCAGCTAACAATTGCCTGCTTTTAATGGGATCATAATAATAACCTTTCACCGCATCCGCGTCAAAAGAAGGAAGACCAACAGGAACAAAACCTGATTCAGCAGGAGTACCCAATGAATTGCGTAGATATAAAATCATTTTCCTCCTGTCAAATCCATAATTGATCGCCTGCCGGATCTTGCGCAAACGCATCGGCGAATTTTTTATCAGGGGATTAGTACTGTCAACTAAAATCCCGAGATATTCAATATTGAGATAAGGGCTTGCCTGCAGTTTTATTTTGCCTTCCCATTCTTTACGCAGGGTTCCTCTCTTTGTCAGTATCTCGTCTTTGAAGGAAGCGTCTATATCATTAATGAACTCGAGCTTATTTTGCCTGAACAATAAGAACTCCGTTGCCTTGCTATCATAAAATGTCACTTTCACTCCATCGATATAAGGTAGCCTCTTACCCTGCTCATCTTTCTCAAAGTAGTTGGCATTTTTCTTCATCACTAATGCCTGCCCTTCCTCCCAGGCAACAAATTGAAACGGACCGGTGCCCACAGGATGTCTTCTGAAATCACTCCCATATTGTTCTACTACCTCTTTGGGAACAATAGAACAGTACTGCATGGATATGATCCCCAGGATCGGGTTATAAGGACGTTGAAGTCTTAGTTGAAAAGTTGTGTCATCAATGGCTACAAAAGCATTTACCGAATCCACTTTGCGGTTAAATATCCATGAACCCGGGCTGGCTGTTTTTTTATCAATGATGCGGGAAAGACTATAAGCTACATCGGACGCTGTCATTTTTCGGCCTTTAGCATTAGCAAATGCGGCGTCGTCATGAAAATAAACATCATCTCTCAGGTGAAAAGTGTAAGTGAGCCGGTCATCGGACACATCCCAGCTTTTGGCCAATGAAGGAACGATACGAAGGCTATCATCAATTTCAACCAGTGTATTATACAATTGGTGAATGGGCCACATTACGGATTGATTCTTGGCAAAGGCAGGATCAAGCGAAGCAATGCCGGTGGTCTCATTATAATGAAAGACCCGGTGATTACTATTCTTTTTGGAATAACAGGCAACCAGCAACAAGCAACCAGCAACCAGCAACAAGTACCAATTTCTTTTAACAAGCATATTTGTCATGAAGACCTAAATTTACAACAACAAATATTGTATCGTGAAAATCAATAGCTATCATTTTTATATAGGAACGGCATTGTTACTGGCATCTCATTTTTCCTGTGCGCAGCCATTGAGCCAAAAAAGTGAGTTTACTCACCAGGACTCCTTACGTGGCAGCATCACACCTGAAAGAGCCTGGTGGGATGTGGCATCCTATCACATTTTTGTAGAGCCGGATTATAACAAGCGCACCATTAAAGGCTGGAACGAGATGGCTTTTGATATCAACAGTGATGGCCAGGGCCGGAAAATGCAGATCGATCTACAGCAGCCAATGAAGATCGACAGTATCATCTTCAATAAAAAGAAAATAAAGGCATTTAAGAGAAACGGCAATGTTTATCTTCTTGATTTTGGCAATTTCAAATTCACAGCTGCAAGAACATTGGTAAAAAAAGAAAAAGCGATCCCGCTGCATACTATTAAGATCTATTTCAGTGGCAAACCCGTGGTGGCTAAAAACCCACCCTGGGACGGCGGCTGGATATTTACCAAAGATGCATTGGGTCGCCCCTGGATGACGGTTGCCTGCCAGGGATTGGGCGCCAGTGTTTGGTATCCCTGTAAAGATCATCAAAGTGATGAACCTGACCTGGGAGCCAAAATACAAGTGAGGGTTCCTGATACATTGATAGCCGTATCAAATGGAAGGCTCATTGATACGATCAAACAAAAAGGAAAAACAACCTATGAATGGGAAGTAAAGAACCCGATCAACAATTATAATATCGTTCCTTATATTGGAAAGTACGCGGAACTTGATGATCAGTTCACAGGTGAAAATGGACGAAAACTCTCCCTCCAATATTGGGTGCTTGATTATGATAAAGCAAAAGCACAGCAACAATTTGGTCGTGATGTGCCCCTCATGCTGAAATGCTTCGAATACTGGTTCGGCCCCTACCCTTTTTATGAAGATGGTTTCAAATTGGTAGAATCACCACATCTTGGCATGGAACATCAAAGCGCTATTGCTTATGGCAATCGTTATTTGAATGGGTATCTCGGCACTGATCTCTCCGGCAGCGGCTGGGGATTGAAATGGGATTATATTATTGTGCATGAGTCGGGGCATGAATGGTTCGGTAATAATATTACCACCAATGACATCGCCGATATGTGGGTGCATGAAGGATTCACCATGTACTCTGAAGTTTTGTTTATCGAATGTAATTGGGGCAAAAAAGCCGGTGATGAATATTTGCAGGGCATTCGTAATAATATTGCCAATGACAAACCGCTTATCGGCCCTTATGGGGTGAATAAGGAAGGAAGCAGTGATATGTATAATAAAGGTGCCAGTTTATTACATACCATACGACAGGTGATTGATGATGATTCGCTGTTCAGAAAAATCTTAAGAGGATTGAACCAGGAATTCAGGCACAAAACAACCAACTCAAAGGATGTGGAAGCGTATATGAGCAAACAATCAGGAAAGGACCTGTCAAAAATATTTGATCAATACCTGCGCACTATTAAGATCCCGGCACTCGAATACAAGATCCAGGGCGACAAAATATCTTATCGCTGGAACAATTGTGTTAATGGATTTAATATGCCGGTCCGGTTAGAAAAGTCTGGCGAGTGGCTAAAACCAACCTCCGAATGGAAGTCTGTAACAGGTACGGCCGAACTCATAAACGATTTCCGCATCAACGACAACTTCTACATTACTGTAAAAAAAC
>DASVNY010000046.1:0-2771 GCA_036383615.1 Chitinophagaceae bacterium | reverse complement strand
ATATCTCAAAAGAAATATCAATGAAGAGGGTGTGGTAGCATCAAATAGTGATGAGCTCGAGGGTCGTTTTCCTGCTGGCAAAGCGAATTTGAATACGAGCAGTCTTTATTATGATGCATTGGTATCGGCGGTGCAATTGGGAAAGTTATTGAACAAACCTGCAACACAGCTAAAGCAATATGAACAGCAGGCAAAACAAATGCGTGCGAATATTGAAAAATATTTTGGCGCTAACGTAGAAGGCTTTGCAACCTATCGTTACTATAAAGGAAACGACACATTGCGTGCCTGGATCACCACACCTCTCACGGTTGATATCTATGATCGCAAGGAAGGGACCATTGCAGCTTTATTCTCTCCAAGGTTATGGACCGAAGATGGTCTTGCTTCTTTAGCAGGTAATAAAACATTTTGGGATCGATCAACACTATATGGATTGAGAGGCGTATTTGCCGCAGGTGAAACGGAGAAAGCACTGACCTTTATTAAATATTATTCGCAGCGTCGCTTATTAGGTGAACACGTTCCTTATGCTGTTGAAGCATATCCCGAAGGCAACCAGCGCCATCTTTCCGCGGAGAGTGGATTATACTGCCGCATTTATACCGAGGGTCTTTTTGGTATGCGCCCAACAGGTTTTAATAGTTTCGACTGTACGCCACGTTTGCCTGCGGGCTGGAATAAAATGTCACTCCGCAATATTCATTCTTTCGGAACTGTCTTTGATCTGGAAGTTGCCAGGACAAGCGGGGGTAAGCTGACCATTACTGTTACAGGTAATAAAAAGGTAAAGACTTATGCTGTGAAAGAAGGAGCGAAGCAGCGGGTGGAGCTATAGCAGGATTTACTTAAAAATAGAAGATAATAGGTTTTCTAATGCAGCCGGGTTTTCCTGGAACCTGCCAATGATTACACCATAAGGATCTATTAAAATATAAGTAGGTAGTGTTGAGATATTGAATCTATCGTTCACATCTTTTTCATCGGCCATGCCTTTTGATTTTAAAGCTACGTTCACTTCCCGTCTTACATGTGTCCATAGATTTGTTTTATCCTTTTCTATGGCTTCTTTCCATTTGGCAAGATCTCTATCATCAGCAATGCTGACTATTCGCAGCCCTTTATCGGTATATTTTTTATGCAGCCCGATCAAAAAAGGACTTTGCTCCCTGCAGGGAACACACCAGCTTGCCCAAAAATCAAGCAGGATGTATTTTTCTTTTATCAGACCCGAATAAAAATCATGACCACTAGTATCTTTTGCAATGAACTTTGCAGCCATTGTTCCTACTGTGCCCACTTTCATGCCTTTCAAGCGGGAGCGTATCGTTTGCGTAACAACATGATTTTTTAAATGATCACTGAGCCGGTTATAGAATAGAGCGAGTGAATCTGCTGAAAGATTTCTTGCCTGGTATTGTAAAAGATAGGCAGTCAGGTAGGAGCCTGGATGCTCGTCAAAATACGCATAGTCTATCCGGTTAATTGTATCATTCACCCGTTTTAATTTTCCAGCTAAAGAGTCATGCAGATCTTTATAGATGTATCCATTGCTGTCAAATAGCAACGGATGATTTGCGGTGATCTTATTTCCTTTTAAACGTAGCAACTCATAATCATCCTGCAAACGGGAGCCGGTCATATATGCGTCAGTAAATTTATTAAAGACGAGATCAATATGCATATTGCCTGGCTCGATAATAATATCAGTCGCATTTGACCCGATAGCTTCCCGTTTTCTTAAACTAATAAAAGCTACTGCCGGGTTTTTCAACTTGCCGGAGAAAAGGAATGCTCCATCTTTTATCAACGAACTGTCCGTTTTCGCTGATTGGTTTTCTTCATCATAGTAACTTAGATAAATAACTTTATTGTCGCCGCCCGTAATTTTCCCTGCAAGGGTAAAGCCTTCATGCTGCGGTTGGGCGTTTATGTAAATAGAAAAAAGCTGAAATAATAAGAATAGGTATAAAAGAGGTCCTGGCATGTTAAGCCAAGGTAAATAAAAATCCCAGGATACATCGGCAATTGCCGGGATGTAAAATTGATCAACAAGGATAGTGTTGGCGACGATCAATTTATTAGCTTTAATACCACAAGCTTTAAACAGGTATGAAAGATTCGATCTGGTTAACCGATCCCGAAGAACATGATTATCCCGCAGCTGCGGATTATCTTGATTTGTTATTGCCTTCTGCAGTGGTGGATGCTATTGTTAAACGACTGCGACAAGAAAAAACGATCCTGAAAAAATCGAAAGATATTTTGCGAGCCAGCCAGCTTCCCTTGCTGCCGAAAGACAATATTCATGTGATGGCGAATATGAAGAAGGTGAAAAAGGGAAAGAAGATGTCACCTGTATTACTGGTGCGGGGTCAACCGCTGATCATCGCGGATGGCTATCACCGGCTATGCGCTATTTATTACCTGTCGGAAGATCTAACTATTCCCTGCAGGATCACCGACAAGCAGGAATAATAAACTATTTTTTATGGACACCGAAATCATTTTACGCTTTCTGCTGGCTGCTCTTTGGGGCGGTGTGGTTGGTGCTGAAAGGGAGTATCGCAGCAAGTCGGCCGGCTTTCGCACTATGATCATGATATCTGTGGGCTCCTGTTTTTTTACAATGATGTCAGCCTTCATTGGTGCAGGCAATAACCCCGACAGGATCGCCTCCAATATTGTAACCGGCATCGGCTTCCTGGGTGCCGGTGTTATTTTTCGCGGCGATAACCGTGTTAATGGTATTACTACCGCAGCAACCATTT
>DASVNY010000045.1:0-2459 GCA_036383615.1 Chitinophagaceae bacterium | reverse complement strand
TCATCACCAAGGGCGGTGGCAAACATGCCATCACTGCACAGGGATGGAATCATCTGAAACAGAATTAAGATAAAAGGACAAAAGGATTATGAGGATTTTGCTGGTTTTGCTTTGCCCTATTGTATGGATAAGTTGCAGTGTCAGCAAGAATTCCTATTCTCCCAATAAAAAATATTCGCCGGAGCAATTACAAAAAGATTATTCGCTCTACCGTGCGATCTTAGAAACACATCATCCAAGTCTTTACTGGTACACGAGCAAAGACAGCATGGACCACTATTTCAATGTTGGTGAGCAAAAACTGAAAGACTCGATGACGGAGGCTGAGTTCAGGAAAGTGCTTAGCTATGTCACGGCAAAGATCAATTGTGGTCACACTTCAGTTCGTTCTTCAAAAGCTGCTTTAAAATATATAGATACGACAAGAGCCATAAAGATCTTCCCATTAAGCATGAAATTGTGGGATGACACCATGGTGGTCGCCGCTAATCTTAATCGCCGCGACAGCATTTTAAGAAGAGGAACTATTATTAAAAGTATCAACAACAGAACGACTAAACAGATCATTGATAGTTTATTCAACCACATTTCAACGGATGGTTATAATACTACGCACAAGTATCAAACGCTAAGCAATCGTGGTTTTTTTGGTTCCTTATACACTTCTGTTTATGGCATTTCGGATAAATACACTATCGACTATGTTGACAGCGCCGGCAATGCGGGTACGGTTGTCGTTCCTGTTTTTATTCCTACCACAGATACGGCAAGACGTGCCGCCATCCGCCCGGTAACCAGCATTCCTCAACCTTCAAGGAAAGAAAGACAGCAGCAGCGTTTGGCCAATATGCGCTTGTTGCAAATGGACACGGTGAACCGTTCGGCGATGATGACCGTTTCTTCTTTTGGAAGAGGATATCGTTTAAAAAAGTTCTTTCGCCAGTCATTCAGGGAGCTGGAAAGAAGAAGTATCGAACATCTTATCATTGATGTGCGCAGCAATGGCGGAGGAAGCGTTACTAACTCAACACTTATCACCCGTTTTTTAAGCGATCATCGTTTTAAGATCGGTGATTCATTATATGCCGTTAGAAAAAGAAGCCGTTACAGCTCTCATATTGAGAACAATACCTGGAACAATCTCTTTATGATCTTCTTCACGGGTAAGAAGAAAGATGGCAAGTATCATTTTGGTTATTTTGAGCGGCACTATTTCAAGCCTAAAAAGAAAAATCATTTTGATGGGCAGGCCTATATCGTAACCGGCGGTAATTCCTTTTCAGCCACTACGCTTTTTGCATCAGCTTTGATGAAGCAGGATAATATAACTGTTGTGGGAGAAGAAACAGGTGGCGGAGCTTATGGCAATTCCGCGTGGTTGATACCGGATGCAACATTGCCGATCACTGGTGTTCGTTTTCGTTTGCCGCTATTTCGTTTGGTTATCGATAAAACGGTTCCTAAAGATGGAAGAGGTGTGATTCCCGAAGTGGAATCAAAGCCCACTATAGAAAATATTCGTAAAGGAACCGATTTTAAAATTGAAAAAGTGATGGAAATGATAAAAGAGGACCAGGAAAAGAAGAGGCAACACTAATTAGATCTCCCGCTGATAATTTCATTGCAGCACATTCGCTCTTCGTTCAAGGAATATTTCCGCCATCATACATCTTACGCTGCCACCTTCCACAGCTTCGATCGTTGGAACGGCTATTGGTAAAAGTTTTGCATAGGCTTCCAGCATTTGTTTTTGTTCCTTTCGCAAAGAATCAAACGCTGTTTGACTCAACACTAAAAAGTTATCGCCATTCTTGTTTTTCACTTCGAGCATATTGCCGGCAAAGCGATGCATCTGGTCACGGGAAATAGGAATGATGTTATGATTAGTTGACTCAAGTAATTGTCTTACTGCTATCAGCTCCCATTCTTCATCAATGGCCTCTTCACATAAAATACAAAAGCCATCACCCAATGTCATTACCACATTGGTATGATAGACAGGATTTCCATTTTTATCTGTGGCCAGGAAGATGATCGCCTGGTAACCATTTGCCGCAGCATATTTTTCCAATACGGCAACGCTGGTCCTTTCCGAAGCTGAAGCATAGATCATTTTATTATCATGATCCAGTATCATGCTGCCCGTTCCTTCCAAGAATCTTCCTTCCACTTCATATTCGCTCCAATCCTGCAGATCATTTACAATAAAATCCTTTGATAGCGTTTGTAAAATATCGTCTCTTTTTTCAGCCCTTCTGCTTGCTGCGAACATTGGGAAAACGGAAAGCACACCGCCTGGAGATGCGGCCAGCCAGTTATTGGGAAAAATAGCATCCGGTTTGGGGGGATGAGCCGTGTCCTCTATCACCAGTACATCAATCTCATGTTTGCGTAATGTTGCAACCATGTTATCAAACTCTTCCTGCGCTTTTGGCTGAAGTTCTGCTCCTGAAACACCA
>DASVNY010000044.1:0-4909 GCA_036383615.1 Chitinophagaceae bacterium | reverse complement strand
AACATACAAAAGCAAACGGCCCCATCGGGGCCGCATATTCTATCGCCAAAAGAGCTAACGCCGAGTTGCAGCTAAAATCCTGATAAACCCACAGCATTTATCTTTGCGGCAATGGGTCAGAAAAAACTGGTACGATTCGCAGAATTGGAAACATTTCATCATGTGCTGCAGTTCCCGAGAGATATGCCGGGGAAATGGAAAGCATTTTTCAAAGATCAACACCCGATCACGCTTGAATTAGCTTGTGGCAAAGGAGAATATGCAGTTGGATTGGGGCAACTATATCCTCAACGAAATTTTATTGGTGTTGATCTTAAAGGCAATCGCATTTGGGTGGGTGCTAAAAAAGCAATGCAGCAAAGCCTTGATAATGTAGCTTTCCTACGCACG
Source organism: Chitinophagaceae bacterium (assembly GCA_036383615.1). Taxonomy (GTDB): domain Bacteria; phylum Bacteroidota; class Bacteroidia; order Chitinophagales; family Chitinophagaceae; genus CADEDV01. Next base: position 4,519 of record DASVNY010000044.1, on the reverse strand, counting down.
CAGATCGATCTTATCGCCACTTATTTTGAACCCGCAGAAGTGAATGAGATATGGATCACTTTCCCTGATCCGCAACTACGGATGTCAAAAGCAAAAAAACGGTTGACGCATCCAAAGTTCCTGCGGCTCTACCAGCAGTTTTTGGTGGCCGGTGGTTTGATACATTTAAAAACGGATAGCCCACCACTATATCGATTTACCAAAAAGGTGATCGAATTGTATAACTGCGTTGTTCATACAGATCTACCGGATGTTTATAAAGAGCAAACTATTTCGGAAGAATTGCAAATCAAAACACATTATGAATCGCTGGATATTGCCGGAAGCGATCGTATTCATTATCTCTGTTTCTCGCTACCTGCCCAATTAGCCGGCAAGGAAAAAGATGAGGAACTAAAACAATGGTTGAAAGAAAATGAAGGAGCTGACTGAAGGTATCGACTATTATATCAATGAAGATGGCTACGTGGTGCTAACGGAAAAGTATCATTTGGACAGGGGCTATTGTTGTGGTAGCGGTTGTAAACATTGCCCTTTTGACTATGAAAATGTGCCTGAGCCACGCAAAACTGAACTGTTGACAAAAAGAGAAAAGCGCTGAGAAAATATTTTCTATTTTCATCCCATGCCTCCAAAGAAAAAAGCAACCGAAAAACTGAAAACCGTAAAACCATCCGGCAAAAGGGAAGAAAGTTTTTTTGAATTAGTGTATGAAGTGGCCCGACAGATCCCAAAGGGAAGAGTAACGTCCTATGGCGCTATTGCTGCTTGCCTCGGCACAAAGCTCTCTGCCCGCATGGTTGGCTGGGCCATGAATGGCGCCGGCAAAGTAAGACCAAAAGTGCCTGCACATAGAGTGGTGAACCGCAATGGCCTTTTAACCGGCAAACATCATTTTTCTCCTCCCGGCTTAATGGAAAAGCTTTTAAAAAAAGAAGGCATCAAAGTGAAGAATGACCAGGTGCAGGATTTTAAAAATGTTTTTTGGGATCCTGTTGAAGAAATGGGGTTTTGAACAGATGGACAGATGAAGTCGACTCGAAGCTCAAATTTTTTTGAACCCATTGTTTTAAACTTCACTAACACTACTACTCGATGAGCACATACCATCAATTGAACCCGTTGACGAATAGCCAGCAAAGTGTTTGTGGCTATGGTGGGTTGGCAGGTATCTTATTAGCCGCCACCTGCATGGTGCAATTATTTGTTTATGGCACATCACACTGGATCGTGCCGGTGCTACTAAGCGTTTACCTGTTTGCCGTGATCTCCTTTTTCTTATTATCTCTTCAAAAAAGCGTGGCGCCATTGCTGCTCATCATTAGTGCTGTGCTGATACTTGGCGCTGAAGTGGTCTGGATACTTTCCAATGCTTTTTCATTGGTAGTCGTACTACTATTTGTTTATAATGCTGTAATTGTCGTCTTTCTTTACATTGAACAAATACCCAAAAAGCTTAAACAAAAACAGCTTGCTTTAAAAGCTGAAAAGGAATTGTGGGAAGGGAAGATCTGAGCGAACAGAAGAACAGAGGAACAGAGGAAGTCGGTTCGAAGCTCATGACTCTCGGCTCAAAGCATACTAAGTATAATACGGGCTTATCATTAAGTAAACTACTACACCAGTTATTGCCACATATAGCCAGATCGGCCAGGTGATGCGGGCGAGGCGTTTGTGTTGTGGCCATTCTCCTATCAAGGCCCGGTAAGCTGTAAAAAGAATAAAAGGCAATATCAATCCTGCTAATGGAATATGGGTGAAGAGAATGATATAATAGATCGTCTTGCTGATACCTTCACCCCCAAATTTTGTTTCGTCAGTAAAAAGATGATGACAGATATAACTTATCAAAAAAAGAATGGAAAGGATCATCGCTGTGATCATCATTCTTTTGTGTGCTATATAGTTTTTGCTTTTTACAGCGATCAGTGCGGCGATCAGTAATACCGCAACGAGTGAATTGATTACTGCATTTGCTTTTGCAAATAAACGTACATCAAAACCATCAACCATTTGCAGTTTCACCCGACTGAGTGCAGTTATCGCAATAAATACTACAATAGAAAATATCCAGATCAGCGTTTTAGCTCTTGCATCATTTTTTTTCCAAACCGGTTGAAGCATTGTTTAGTTTTCGTTTAAAAATAAATAAGAATAATCCTACCGCGATGATCGCAACAAGTACTGCTACGGCAAGTATCTGCAATTTGCCAGCGAGAAAACTTTTCTTTGAAGTATCCTTCTCCATAGTAAGCAATACTATATCGCCCGACAACCGGGCCAGCGATGCAGAATCAAGCCCATCATAAAATCCTCTCACATGGCGATTGCTATCGATCAGTACAAATTTGTCACTATGAATAAAACTGGTATCAATTCCATGACCATCAACAGTTCCCAATTTTATTTCTTCAATAGCGAGATCATAAATAGTTTTCTTACTGCCTGTGAGTAACCACCATTTTTCAGGATCGATCTGAAAACGATCGGCCCAGTTCTTTAATCGTTCAACAGAATCTCTTTCGGGATCAATGCTGAAAGAAAGAAAATGAATGCTCTTATTTGTTCTGTCACCCACTCTTTGTCCATTATGGATCGACTCCTGCAGGCGTTTCATATTGCGTGTCATCGGCGGACAAATGGACGGGCAATGCGTAAAAAAGAAATCAGCCACTACGATCTTTCCTTTCATATCCTTCCAGGATATTGAATCTCCCAGCTGGTTGATCAATGAAAAATCAGCCAGCTTGTGCCAAACAGTATCAGAAACTTTCTTACCGTTTCTGGTCGTTTCATTTATGGAGTCGGCATAATAATGCCTGGGCATATGGATAGCGGAATCACTATAACGTTTTACAATAAAATAGCTCACGAGAGGGAGCAATGCCGCGAGCATCAATGCATATAAAGCTTTCCTATTCACAGTTCAGTATTAAAAGAAAAACCATCGTCCGGCTGTTTGGTTGCAGTCAGGCGATGGTTTAATGGATTTAAAAAATCTTATTGCTTGCCGCCTTTCTCAGCTGGTTCTTTGTGCTCTGCCGCCTTATGATGCTTCGGCATTGTTGATTCTTTAAAGTGCTTATCGTATTTATTACGAAGGTTCTTATAAGAGTTTCCATCTGCGATGAAAGCAGCTATGAACCAAATGAACAATAACAAGGGCACCACGATCGTCATGATCATATTCCTGATCTCATCACCCAGGTGCATGAATATTGATACGATATAGTATGCTTTTGCCAGCGACAGGATACAAACCATGCCTTTGAACATCAGCACCAGCAAGGCGCTTGGATTTTCTCCTTTATGGATAAAATAAATGCTGAATCCGATTATCAGTTCGATCACCGTAATGACGGACAGCAGCAGCGTTGTTTTATAAACCCTTTTCTTAAACGTAGCATCATCTGCGTGTTCGTGGTGTACTGTTACTTCTTCAAATGCCGGATGTTGCATATAACTTATTAATTACAAATTGAAAATTTCAAATTCCAGTTCTGCGATCACTCTTTTATATCAAATAGAAACACAAGAATACAAATACCCAAACCAGATCCACAAAGTGCCAGTACAAACCAGCTTTTTCTATCATCAGGTAATGTCCTCTTTTAGCAAAAACATCTTGTTGTGTCATGATCAGCATAACGATGTTGATGATCACACCTGAGAATACGTGGAAACCGTGGAAACCGGTGATACCATAGAAATAACCACCAAATGCCACAGGTCCTTTTTCACGAATATGTGCATGTGCCACATCAATGATATTTGCCAGTTGAGCCGGCGACATTTTTTCCAATGCTTCATGACTTGCGGCCATCCCTTCTTTGGGATATGTATGTGCAAGATGAGTCAGTGTCTCCGGAGTAGCTGTTGTCAGCGCTTGTTGAACCAATGCAGGATCTGCTATTTGCCCCCATGGATTTCCTCTCATTGTCTGGCTCATCATTTCAAGCTGTCCATTCACCAATACAGCGTGCTCGCCGGTGATAAGGTGATGCCACTCCCATGCCTGGCAACCCAGGAACGCTAATCCACCAACAATTGTCCAACCCAACCATTTGATCACACCTTTTTTATCTCCGTTATGACCCGCATGAACAGCCAGCACCATTGTTACCGAACTAATGATCAATATGAATGTCATCACACTCACGAAAGCCAATGGAAGATTCTGATGTCCCATTCCCGGAAATGCATTGAACACCGCGTTGGGATCGGGCCAGAAGTTTTGGCTGAAGCGAATAGAACCGTAGGAGATCAGAAAAGCACCAAAGGTAAAAGCATCACTCATCAAGAAATACCACATCATCAGTTTACCATACTCCATGTTGAAGGGGCTTTTACCGCCACTCCACCATTTCGTCTGATGCGTTGTTGCTGTTGTCGCCATGTTAGTAATTGTCAGGTTTTATTAAAACTCGTTTATTATCTTTTTATCCGATCACCAGGAAAAATACCAGCAGGTATATCCAAAGTATATCTACAAAATGCCAATATGTTGCTGCCACTTCCA
>DASVNY010000043.1:0-4992 GCA_036383615.1 Chitinophagaceae bacterium | reverse complement strand
ATGCTTCACATGAACAATACGGTTTGGCATTCCTCGATATTTCTACCGGCGAATTTTTAATTGCGGAAGGCGATCGTGAATATGCGGATAAGCTGTTGCAAAGTTTTAAGCCTGCTGAAGTGGTCTATCAGCGTCAGCATCAAAAAAAGTTCAAAGAGTATTTTGGCGGCAAGATGTATAGCTACACACTTGACGAATGGATATTTGACCGGGCCTATGCGGAAGACACACTGCTCAAACAATTTCAAACACATTCATTAAAAGGTTTTGGTGCAGAGGATCTTGACAATGGTTTGATCGCTGCCGGGGCCATCATTCATTATTTAAAAGATACCGAGCATCCCAATCTCCAACATATCACTTCACTCCAAAGGATCGACCGTGATGATTTTTTGTGGATGGACCGGTTTACGATCAGGAACCTGGAATTGGTTCATGGAAATTCGGAAGGGAATCACACACTGCTTGGTGTTTTGGATAATACCGTTTCACCAATGGGCGCTCGTTTGTTGAAACGCTGGATCATTTTTCCGTTAAAGGATATTTATAAGATCAATGAGCGACTGGAACTGGTTGAATTTTTTATTAAAGAAACGGAGCTACGCAATAAAATATCGCAGGCCGTTAAACATTGTGGTGATATAGAAAGACTGGTTTCCAAGATCCCTTTAAAAAAGATCAACCCGAGAGAGGTATTGCAACTGGCAAGAGGGTTAAAACAAATTGATATCATCAAGCAGGCCTGTAGTCAATCTTCCAATGAATATTTGAAAAGATTGGGTGATACGCTGAATCCCTGCCCCTATATAGCTGATAAAATTTTTAAAGAAATAGTTGATAATCCACCAGCCCTGGCTGTTAAAGGCGGCATGATGAACAGTGGGGTTAGCACGGAATTAGATGAACTAAGACAAATTGCTTTTAATGGCAAAAATTATCTCACACAACTGCAATCCAAAGAAGCTGAACAAACAGGTATCAGTTCATTAAAGATCGGTTTCAATAATGTGTTTGGTTATTATCTCGAAGTGACCAATTCTCATAAGAACAAAGTGCCTGCCGAATGGATGCGCAAACAAACACTGGCGAATGCCGAGCGTTATATCACTCCTGAATTGAAAGACTATGAAGAAAAAATAACAGGAGCCGAAGAAAAAATATTAAAGCTTGAACTGGAGTTGTATGAAGCCCTGCTGAATGAATTGTTTGATTACCTCGCTCCTGTTCAAACCAATGGAAATATTGTAGCCATCCTGGATTGCATGAGTTGCTTTGCGAATAATGCCATCCAGTTCCAGTACAAAAAACCTTTGTTGCAGCAAGGCGATGAATGGGTGGTGAAAGAGGGCCGCCACCCGGTGATAGAAAGAAAACTACCTGTTGGTGAAAGTTATATCAGCAATGATCTCGAATTGAATAAATCAGAACAACAGATCATTATTCTCACGGGACCAAACATGAGTGGTAAATCGGCCCTGCTTCGTCAAACCGCGCTTATAACGCTGATGGCACATATCGGTTCTTTTGTGCCAGCCGCGGAAGCAAAAATCTCCTTAACTGATAAAATATTTACCCGTGTGGGCGCTTCCGATAATCTCAGCGGAGGCGAATCCACTTTTATGGTGGAGATGAATGAAACCGCTTCTATTATTAATAATGTCACTTCACAAAGTTTAATATTACTGGATGAGATCGGCCGGGGCACTTCCACTTATGATGGTATCTCCATAGCCTGGAGCATTGCCGAACATTTGCATAATTCTCCGCATCAACCCAAAACACTTTTCGCAACGCATTATCATGAATTGAATGAGCTGGAAGAAAAACTGCCAAGAGTAAAGAATTATCATATCACCAATAAAGAAGTGGGGAATAAGATCATTTTTCTTCGCAAACTGGCGAGGGGTGGCAGCACACATAGTTTTGGTATTCATGTGGCCAAAATGGCCGGCATGCCTCCTTCTTTGATTGACCGGGCCAATGATATTTTAAACCAGTTAGAGGAAAGAGGACAAAAAACAGAGGTCGGCGGCTCAGCCATGGCTGAAAAGCTGAAGAATATTTCCCTGCCTAAAATGCAGCTTTCCATCTTTGATGCCCATTCCGAAACCTTTGATGAAATAAGAAAATTGCTGGAAGGTATTGATATCAACCGCCTCACTCCCGTTGAGGCTTTGCTGAAATTGCAGGAGATAAAGAGTAAACTAAAATAATACAGTCTCTGACTGTCTCCGCCTGAGACTGTATGGGTCTATTCTTTTGAACCAACAGGTTTCCCACATATTTACATAGGTATTTCAAAAACAGTAGTGCATCATCCCACGCTATCTTGTTTGAAATGGTCTTGCTGGAGGAAAAAACGGTAATTCCCGGTGTTTTTCCCTTGGTTTTGCCTGAGATGAGATACTATATTTATGACGATTAATTAATCAGGTCCTGTGATAGCTATTGAGCGAAATTGCTATTGTTGTAATCGGCAGACACTGCTGATAAGGTGAGCGTTTGCTTGAGAAGAAATGGCAGGTGGTGGTGGGGGAGGCGCTGGCCGTGGGAGGGCCCAGCACTGGGCCAAATACCGCCCAATATCTAAAAACTGATGCACTATCAAAAAAAACAGGGTTTCTTGGTCGAATACAAAAAGTTCTTATTTTTATGACAAATCCCGCTAACATGAAATTGACGAACCTAACTGCTTTTACCTTACTTCTTTTTGCTTCAGCCTTGAGTTTCAGCGCATGTGAGAATGACGACGAATTAGCAAAAACAAATGTTTATGCTAAAACAAATATCATTATGTCGGGTGCACAGGTAGTGCCTGTGGCGGTCACTTCAGGACTTGGCAGCCTTGATGTAAACTATAGCAAAGCAAATAAGCTTTTAACCTACCGGATCACCTGGTCAGGGTTGACAGATAGCGTGATCGCTATTCGTCTCAATGCACCTGCTCCTGTTAGTTACAGCGCAGTCAATACAGCCTTCCCTGCATGGACGCTGACAGCTGGTTTCAGACCATTTGCAGACACAACTACTCCTTATACTTATATGCAGCAATTCACTAATGGCGTATATGCCGCCCCTTCTTTAGGTAATGTTGCAAAAGGACTTTACGGACCCAACGGAACTTATACCGGCACATTGGCTGTGGATGGAATAAAAGTTAAAGAGAGCGACCTGTTGAATGGCTTTTATTATGTCACTATTCATACCAAAACATTTATTGGTTCACCTGCGAATGTTCCTGCTTCTGTTCAATACAGGTGGTATGGCGAACTCAGGGCCCAGATAGTGTTCCAGTAACTGGTTTCAATATAATTTTAAACCGCTTCCTCACCGAAGCGGTTTTTTATTTGGCCTCAAACCAAAGCGGTTTGCTATCGTTCCAGTCGCCATTATAATTAATGAACAACTCCTCCCCTGACTTTATAAACCGGACCGTCCGGATACTGATTTGCCCGTATTCAAAATCCATTTCATACTCGCAATTGGAGCGATAAGAATGATTATAGATGGGAACATAACCCAATGCCATACAACATTGCTCCTTTTTCCGATCCCACTCAAAAATATAATCGTGCAATAAGGTTTGGTCGAGTAATTTTCTGTCGTCCCTACTCATAATGATCACGGGTGCGATCTCGATGACTGTATCCTTCTCGATATTTTCTGTAGTAAATACACCCCGCCCCATACCATCTGTCGGAGCTATATATAGAATCGGCAATATCATACATGCAAGTTAGAGTTACGTCACGAATAAGCCGCCTCATATTAAATTTACTGTTGCCCTCATTTGATCCACCCTTGTTCGTAATTTTGAAACATGTCGCTGGAACTGGAACAACACACTTTACAGGAACAATTTGAGGCGGTGATACAAACCGAGGATAAGCTGCAGATCAGGGATTTTTTGGATCACCAGAATATCAGTGACGTGGCGGCGTTGGTTGAAGAATATCCTGATTATGAAAGCCAGATCATTGCTAATATGTCGGTGCACCGGGCCGCCAGTGTGTTTAAGATCCTTGACCTCTCCAATCAAAAAAGGATCATTCATGAATTACCGGCCAATACTACCGCGTCATTATTAAACGAATTGCCGGCGGATGACCGTACAGATTTTTTGGAAGAACTCCCCAGCAATGCCGTTCGTGAACTTATCAAATTGCTTGACCCCGAAGAAAGAAAGATCACCCTCTCCTTATTGGGTTATCCTGAAAACAGCATTGGCCGTTTGATGACCCCGGATTATGTTTATGTCTATCCGGAAAACACAATTGATGAAGTGTTCGCCACCATCCGGAAATTTGGGAAAGACAGCGAGACCATCGAAGTGATCTATGTCATCAATCAAAAAGGCGAACTGCTTGATGATATCCGCATCCGTGATTTTATCCTGAACCCACCTGATAAAAAAGTTTCCGAGTTGATGGACAACCGGGTTATTTCCCTCAATGCTTTTGATGACCAGGAAACAGCCGGTGAAGTTTTTAAAATGAATAACCGGGTAGCTTTGCCGGTAGTAAGCAACAGTAATAAGTTGCTTGGCATCGTTACTATCGATGATATCTTATGGGTGACCAGTGAAGAGTTCAGCGAAGACATTCAAAAGATCGGGGGTACTGCGGCATTGGATGAACCATACCTGGATATTCCTTTGCTCAAGCTGTATAAGAAAAGGATCATCTGGCTGATCATTTTGTTTATTGGTGAAACGCTGACGATCGCAGCCATGTCAAGTTTCCAGGAAACACTGGAACAGGTGCTGGTGCTTTCCACTTTTATTCCGTTGATCATTTCAAGTGGCGGCAATAGCGGTTCACAAGCGGCAACACTTATTATCCAGGCAATGGCTTTGGGCGAAGTGTCGGTTAATGACTGGTGGCGCATTGCCCGCAGGGAGATCGTTTCTGGTTTTATCATGGGCACCACTTTGGGTGTCATTGGTTTCTTTATTATCTATACAGGGTATCACTTCTTTGATCTTTTTGGTGT
>DASVNY010000042.1:0-3266 GCA_036383615.1 Chitinophagaceae bacterium | reverse complement strand
AATGCTGGCTGGGATCTTAACACTGCCTTGCAACTGATTCCACAATTAAAAGAACTGGGTGTTGAGTTTGTGGAGCAGCCGCTGGCAAAAGATAATTGGGAAGGGATGAAGGTTTTGTATAAAGAATCTTCTTTGCCTCTTTATGCAGATGAAGCCTGCGTGTATGAAAATGACGTAGAGAGATGCAAAGATCATTTTCATGGCATAAATATCAAGCTCACTAAATGCAGTGGCATTACGCCGGCAAGGAGAATGATAAAAAAGGCAAGAGAACTGGAAATGGGAGTGATGATCGGCTGCATGAATGAATCAACTATTGGGTCTGCGGCTATTGCACATTTGTTGCCATTTATTGATCATGTGGATATGGACGGGCCGTTGTTATTGGAAGAAGATATTGCGACCGGGATAACATATGATTTTGGCAAGATCGGTTATAGCAATAAGCCGGGGCTTGGAATAGAATATCATGGGCAAGCGGTGAAGGTTTGATTGTGGATCGGTTGCTGAGCAACATCACCTCGTCCAAAAAAGAAAAAGTATGATCTTATTACACACATACAATTCAGGGGTATCAGTAGTTTTCTATTTTGGTTCGCTGGCGATCGCTGTATTCATCACTGCGCTGGTCACTATGTACCTGATGAGTCAAAAAAGAAAATAGGCGCTGATACGGGTTTAACTATAAGCGTATTTAAAAATTTAGCCCACTGTAAGAATACAGCGGGCTTTCCAATTTTAAGTAAGCTACTAGGTAGCGGCTCAAATTAATATTTCAGGTATAAAGAATTTATAAAGATCCGATAGCCTTCAAAGCCTGAAGTTGATCGCTGCAGTTAGCCTGTTTTCCTTTTTTTTCAGATCGGGTCGCCAACCTGCTGCAGGAGTATCGATCCATCCATCCGGCGAAGTGGTGCCTCCTTTACCAGCGAAATATGGGACATTACTTTTTCGGTAACCATATTCAAACCGAAAAGTAATATGATCGTTTGGCATTATATCAAATGTTGCGGTGCCTTGAAAAATAGTTAATTTCTTTTGGGGATCGGCATCAATAGCATCTGTAAAATCATTAGGCACAACCGGAGAAGGATTGAAAGCAAGGTACAGACCGGGATTGGTTACGAAATCTCCTCGCAGTGTAAAAGCCAATTTGTTTTTGTTGAACCAAACACGGTTGGCCACCGCACAACCGGTCATATACTGTGATCCTGCTTTTACATTATCACCACTTTGAAACCCGTAATGATTGTTGATACTAAATGCTGCCTGCGAGATACCGTTAGATACTGGCCTGTTAAAATATCTTGCTACAACGCTATTGTCATGATGGAAGCGAAGAATATCCGCCCGGTTATCTTTTCCAAGATAAAAGTTCGCGACCAGTTGTAGATTTTCATTTGGCCTCCAGTAATTGGAATTGCCAACACCTATCGATTTGTTCCAGCTATTATAACTCTGCCAGCCATTTAATAGCCATAACTCTGTTTTAAAAGTTCTTGAAGGAAAAACCTGTAACCGGGTGCCAGAAAAATAGAACGGCGTAAAATCACAGACCATGCTACGCTGGTAGCTCCAGTTTTCCTGTGTTACATAGCTTTCAAGACCGATATAGCTCATAAAGATGCCGATCTCGAGGTTGATACCATACCATTTATTGAAGTGATAGCCTGCTGCCGCTTCACGGATATATTTCAGGTTGCTGATACTTGTATTGCGACCCCTTGGCACTGTTCCGTCAAGCTCCTGCACAATGGAGCCCATTTGACCAAATTGCAACCAGATGCGACCCAGTGCATTTTTATAATTGGCTTCAAGTCCAATACTGGCCAGGTTTAACGTGAATTCATTATGCCGCCCGATTGTGGATGAAATAGTGTGGGTGTTATCAATGGGTTTGTTGAGATTATAATTGAAGTATCCATCAAGATAGGCGACTCCTGTTGCAATCGCTGCACAGGTCTTTTTATCAGTTATTACTAATGGGAAATCCTGCTGCCTGTTTTGCCCGTTCATCCATGTGAGATTCATGCCTTCAAACGGAATTTTGTTAGTGCTATCCTGCGAGAAGCCAATATTGGATAATTGTAATAAAACCGCCGTTATATATTTTCTCATTGTATAATAGTTTGGTTGTCGTTTCTTGTTAACTGTATATTTTGAACAGGGTGATAGATTAATGGCACATGTTCCACTTCAACATCGCTTTTGTCAAGGCCAAATGCTTTTTCATCACTTTGCCCAAGCTCTTTCAGGAAAAAATAGGAATTGAGTAAAATGCCATCCTTGAGTGTAAACTCATTTTCTACTGAGAGAAATTTTTCAATGACCACAAACTTGAAATCCGGCTGCGGGTTGTATTTGGTAGAACCGTCAGGACGAATGTGAAGACTTAGCTCTTTTTTTATTACCAGGTCCTGTACAATTTTCTTAAAGTATAATTCTGTTTTAGGCTGAACCCTGAAGCCGGCATTGATAGTGACCTTAATTACTTTGTCATCGAGCAATTCCGACACATCATAAGTGAGGGTATAAGGATGTTCGGTGCGGTTGATATGAACGAACCAATACACATCGGCTCTTTTTGGTTTTTTGGCAAAGATGGATTTGATGATCTTTTCTTCAACATGATGACGGTTATTGGCCTTAGTAAGGTAAATAAGATGCGTAGAAAATTTGGGAATATTGTCATCCTCGCTAAGTTCTTTTATTGTTGGAGCATATTTACCAAGGTCCACAAATTTGGTAAACCGGTTATTGATCTTGCGGGCATAGAACCAGGTGTACATTACAAGGAAGATGAATAACTCAAAAAACAGGAACATCCATCTCTCCCTGATCTTAGCAACGTTGGCAATAAAGAAGGATGTTTCTACCAATGCAAACAGGATCAAGATCGCTGCAACAAGCCATTTGTTCCATTTTAGTTTATAAATAAGATAGAAACTGAGCAGGATCGTTGTCATCATCATGGCGATAGTGATTGAAAAGCCATAAGCTGCTTCCATATGGGTAGAGCTACGGAAGTATAATATCATCAACACACATCCTATCCAGAGTATGACATTTACACTGGGTATATATATCTGTCCTTTAAGATTGGATGGTTGGCGAACAGTGACCCTTGGCCAAAAGTTAAGGTTCATGGCTTCGCTGATCAATGTATATGAACCACTGATGAGTGCCTGTGAAGCGATAATTGTTGCCGCCGTTGCGATCACAATACCTGTCAACAAAAACCAATGCGGCATGATCTCAAAAAAAGG
>DASVNY010000041.1:0-4274 GCA_036383615.1 Chitinophagaceae bacterium | reverse complement strand
TGTTTCTTTCTTTCTGCCTTACGACCGATATAATCAATAAACTCCTGTTGCCTGCGCTGTTCTGCCGCATCCTCCATTTCTTTGAGCGCCTTTTGAAAGAAATCTGGGGGTAGCTCTATAACCTTTCCAGATGACAACAATTTTTGCTCTCTGTCGGCCGATCTTTTATTTTGCAAAGTCAGCTCCATTTCCTCTCTTAAACGCTCCCCCTCCTTCCTTCGAAGCGACCAATAAGCATCAATTAGCTCAGACACCACCGTAATGTCAATTCTATCCCTGAATTTTAGCAGCTTTCCCCTCTTGGCAAGGGAGAACATCATTTGGTAGTCTTCGAGCCTAAAATCGTCTGATTCGTCCAAAAGGAAAGATGCTATCTCAATCGCCTGGTCTTCGGTAAGATTTCGCACTACATTTATCGACTTGGCGAAGTTTTGAACCATCATCGTCAAAACAAGCCTCATTTTCTTTCTACCATCCGACCATTCCTTACATAATTCGGTGATCGTCGGAAGGTATCTTATCGGCTCAAAGTTTGGCTTCCCTTCCGGCATCATTTCGCTTGTTATCTCTGCCAGTTCAATCTGATTATTTTCAAGAACGAAACTGACTAAGCTTTTCGAGTGCTGAATTGCTAAGTCCCTGCGCTGATCCTGTGGAGTTTTGATTAAGTCTGTTATCATTGTTTTGCTTTAATAGGTTCACATTTTGAAGAACTGGACGTCCTTCTTTAGCATCTCTCAACATCCACCCTTTAATAGCTGCAAACCAATCAACTTTCTTTTCGTTATTACTATCAGACCAACTAAGAGCAGCTTCATAGTAGTACCTAAGGTTGTAAGCACTATAGTCCGTTTTTAGGAACATTGACTCAAAAACGGAAAAATCAAAAAGAGAGGAATCTTTGAAAAGAACCGAAATTGATTTTTTCGGTTTTACTATTTCTTTTTCTTTATCCCTTTCTTTATCCTTTTCTTGTTCTTTTTCCTTAAGGCTATACGATAGCCTTTGCGATAACCTATCAGATACCCTATTGGAAATAATTTCAAAATCAAAATTTTGTCGTTCGCAAAATTCTTTAAGTGAATAATCCCATTTTTTACTGTTGCAAGGTGCGCAGGAGGCAACCAAATTAGACAGAGAATCTAAGCCGCCTTTTGATCTTGGCACAACGTGGTCTATAACAAGATTTCGTTCTTCTTTTTCCTTTCCGCAATAGCAGCATGTATAATTGTCCTGCTTGAGCACAAAAGCTTTTTGTTTAGGTGAAACGTTGTGGGTTTTACCTATTTCCTCTGACATTTCAATTTCTTCTATGTCTATTCTGTGTTTTTTTAGAAGATTATAAACAGGAACGTGAGGTCTACAATCTTTAGATAATTTACCGTACTGAAATTTGATAAATTCTGGAATGAAAATTTTTCCATTATCCATTAGTTTAAAGGTATTTGATATGGATAGTATATCATCCTCTGATACCTTTTCGCCAATGATAAAGGTTGCTAAGCTATAGTTTGGACTCCAAACGCCCGCAACATCGCACTTTGCGAACAAGAATTGAACTAAGCATTTTTTTGTTGGCGATAGTTCAACAAACCATTCTTTATCCCAAATTTCAGTATCACAAAATCGTTTTGGCATTTGTTTAGTTCTTTAGGTGGTGAAAAAAAAATGAATTGGATGTGGTTACCTTATTTCATAATTTGGCAGAAAATAAAAGGTTCATATCGCCTATCATCATCTTTAAGTGCCTTTACTGCTTCTTCTGGTGAATCAAATCTGTTTGATGTAAAGCCGCTGAATTCTACTTCCTTAAGAGACTTCTGGTTACTCCCCATTATCCTGCATAATTCGTATACGATATATTTTTTAGTGTATTCCATGATTTTAAGTTGTTAAATGAGTTAATTACTTTGTTGCTTTTTTTAGGATGCGATTTGCTTCAATAACTTCAAGCCATTCATCGTTTGCACCCTGAGCTTTAACAAGGGATAAAAGCATTTTGATTGTTTCCAGCATTTCAGGAGCAACGGCTATTAATTTGAAATTTGCATCCATTTCAGCACCTAATGCTTCCTGCGTTTCTTCGGTAGTCTCATCACAAATGGAAATGGTGCATATTGTTTGCCCGCTTCCTGTAATTGAACTGTCAGACCATGAATGTTCGCAAACTTTCCACGGACCCGTTGTGTGTTTAAATTCCATAATGTTTTTTGTTTACGCTGTTTGTAATGATTGATTTTCGATCCGCTCAATAATCTCCATCTGCTGTTCCATGATCTTTAATTGTCTTTTGCACTCGGATATATACTGTTTAAGGGCTTCTTTTGGCTGCCCTACCCTTTCATCAAAGTGATCTGAGTATCCTTGTGCTTTTCGTAGTTCTGCTGCCTTTTGAGTGTCGACCAGAAATGACCCGTATTCTTCAAAATTTGCCCTGTTTTCATGGGTAAGGCATAGGTAGGTATCAAGCACCACATCTACAGCCAATGGATCGGCTAACTCCTGATTCATTATTTCTTTTGTTTCCGGTTCACTGATACGGAGCCGTAAGTCTATAAGAACGGAGTATATTTTTGATTCAAGCCCTTTAAGGAACTTTTTGGCGTTCATTTTTACCTGAGATTCGGTCATTACACGGCCTATGTAGAAATGAGCTGCATTAGTATGGTGTATGGCTTTTAATATGCTGAATACTGCTTCGTTTGATAGTTTCGTCTGATTCATTTTGAAATGTTTTTTAAGAGTGATGCCACCACATTAATCATTATCGCTTCTATTGTAAAGAATAAGAGAAAAGAATCGTCAGATTTATCGGTTATCCACTGAAAATCCATTTTTATCCAGCAGCAAACCAAAAAACATACCGTTGTTACGATTAAATGAAATAAAATATTTTTTATCTGGTCCATCACTTTACAATTTTGATTAAGAACTTATTACCTGAGGTATCTATGTTGTTGTACAGTAAAACATTTGTCATATTTCTGCTTGGCGACAAATCAATCCACTTTGAATTATTTACATCGTAAACTTTACCGCAACCAAAAACTTCTTCTTTCTGTTCTTTTGTAAGGGAGGATAGGAAGCCGATGTCAATATATTTGCTTTGATCATGAAAAAAATCATTAGCTCCTTGATTAGTAAGCTTCATTATCTCCATTTGCGTATCGGAAATGTCCACTACCATATACTCTACACCTTGGCAGGTAAATTTTTGATGTGTCATGATTGAAGTTTTACTTT
Source organism: Chitinophagaceae bacterium (assembly GCA_036383615.1). Classification (GTDB taxonomy): domain Bacteria; phylum Bacteroidota; class Bacteroidia; order Chitinophagales; family Chitinophagaceae; genus CADEDV01. Next base: position 1,031 of record DASVNY010000041.1, on the reverse strand, counting down.
AAATGCAGAAATATTTTTCATTGCCCAAACTCTTTGAAGCTTTCCAGTTCCTTTAGATTCCATGGCAAGCCTTGTACGGTAGATAAATCCCTGATCCGATAATTCTGAAAATCTTTTGCCAACTTGCTCTGGTGTTAGCTTCAATGTTTCGGCCACAGATTCCCTTGTGCCTATTCCAATTAATTTAATGGCATCCAGAACAAGCTCTCTCATTCTGGCGTTGTCTCCGTTGGCCTCCTGCTCATGGTAGGCAAGTATTGATGTCTGTGCTTTCATAATTGATAAATTGGGAGTTCAGGTTTTGAAACAGGTTGCCACGCTATATTGTTTGCTATCCAGTATGCTGCTATGTCTGCGTGTTTCAATAAAGCAGAACTTGCTATCGATATGCCGCCTTCACGACTTAATAGCCAAATATCTTCTTCGCAATTCGGTTTTGGAAGGGATTTTTGGTTTGTTATCTTTCTCCACCCGTTGTTGTTTTCAATTCCGCTTAAAATAGCAGGCCTCCACTTGTTGCTACTTTCAAAGTCGAAATACTCAACATCTTCCGCTAAAAAATCAAAACCCAACAAATCTTCCGACAAAGAAGTGTACCCGTTAAAATCAATATCATCTTTGTACTTTTCGTAGTTATCGCCATACGCGGCTTTTATTGCTTCTTCTTTTGTGTTGTACATAATATTAATTTTTTGTTTCTTCCAGTGAAGGGAGAGAGAAAGAGCCTAAATAAAGCAAACGAAAGTTTAGCTGCAATTGCTCCATGTAGTCATCACCAAAAACCTTTTTGTATTCCTTCACTACATTTCGGATAAGCCCGAATTTGCAGTCTACCGGGTCAATTATTTTTGATGCCTTTACCTCGCCGTATTTTGGCAACCCTTTGATTCGGTCGCCTGCGTCGCCCATTATCATCTGTTTAGCCAGAAACTTTTGCGCATCCCATTCAGATGTATAGGTTAATCCCCTACAAGGGAACACCTCAATTTCTTCTCCTTTTTCGTCTCTTTTTGATGGTTTTTTGTAGAAGT
>DASVNY010000040.1:0-4482 GCA_036383615.1 Chitinophagaceae bacterium | reverse complement strand
ATATGATACATTTGGAGTGGGTCATTCTTCGACTTCGATTTCTGCGGCTTTGGGTATGGCCATGGCGGCTAAGTATAAGGGTGAAAAAGACAGGAAAGTAGTAGCGGTGATCGGCGATGGCGCTATGACAGCTGGTCTCGCATTTGAAGGAATGAACCATGCCGGTGTAGCCGACACGGATATGCTGATCGTTCTTAACGACAACTGCATGGGCATCGATCCCAATGTTGGCGCTTTAAAAGAATACCTCACAGATATCACCACTTCGCCTACTTATAATAAGGTAAAAGATGATGTTTGGAAATTATTAGGCAAGCTGCCTGTTGGAAAGAATTTCTCTCGTGCTATGGCGCATAAACTGGCCGAAGGAATGAAAGGAATGCTGAGCAGCAGCGCTAATTTATTTGAAGCATTAAAACTTCGCTATTTCGGACCGATCGATGGTCATAACGTAGCGAAGCTGGTTGATACATTAAAGGACCTCCGAGAAATTCCTGGTCCCAAGATCCTGCACATCATTACCACAAAAGGTAAAGGATATGCGCTGGCGGAAAAAGATCAAACCAAATGGCATGCGCCGGGATTGTTTGATAAAATAACCGGGGAGATACAAAAGAAAAAATTCGATCTTCCCCAGCCTCCCAAATACCAGGATGTTTTTGGTCATACGATCATTGAGTTGGCAGAAAAGAATGAGAAGATATTTGGAATCACACCTGCGATGCCATCAGGTTCTTCATTAAAATATATGATGGAGAAAATGCCTGATCGTGCTTTTGATGTTGGCATTGCGGAGCAACATGCGGTAACGCTTAGCGCGGGTATGGCCACACAGGGCATGAAAGTGTTCTGCAATATTTATTCTTCTTTCATGCAGAGAGCTTATGATTCTGTAGTGCATGATGTAGCTATTCAAAAACTTCCCGTGATCTTTTGTTTGGATCGTGCGGGTTTGGTTGGTGATGATGGTCCTACCCATCATGGCTGTTATGATATCCCTTATTTCCGTTGCATTCCGAATATGATCATCAGTGCGCCGATGAATGAGGCTGAGTTAAGAAACCTGATGTACACGGCCCAACTGGAATCAACCACATTGCCTTTTGTGATCCGCTATCCAAGAGGCGAAGGAGTTATGCCTGAATGGAAAACTGAAATGGCCGCTATAGAGATCGGCAAGGGAAGAAAATTAAAAGAAGGAAAAGATATCGCTATCCTTTCCTTTGGCCATCCCGGCAATTTTGCTGCTGCCGCCATTCGTGAATTAAAGAATGATGGGCTGGCCCCGGGACATTACGATATGCGTTTTGCCAAACCTATTGATGAAGCCATGCTTCACGAGGTTTGTAATAGTTATGAAAAGATCATCACGGTAGAAGATGGCACTATTAAAGGTGGATTTGGAAGCACTGTGCTTGAGTTTATGGCTGAACATGGTTATAAAAACGAGGTTCGTATGTTGGGCATCCCTGATCATTTGGTTGAACATGGTACGCCAAAGGAACTTCATCGTGAATGTGGTTATGATGCACAGGGTATTGCTGACGCTGTAAGAGAAATGATGAAGGATAAGGTCAGTATCAATACTTCATTGCTGCAATAAGGCCCCTTCCACGACGATGTGATTAAGTAAGGGCGCACCAAATGAAAATTGAGTATTGAGGATTGAATATTGAGCATTTCTTTCTATAAGCAATAAGAAAATGCTCAATGTTCAACGAACAATTTTCAATGATCAATTATAAAAACTTTCTTAACTAGGCGATATTGTCCCTCCGGGATTTTTTTACAATTTCCTTTACATAGGATATGGAAACGGCAGCGTTAAGCATCCAAATCACTGCCATGAGGAAAACCATTATCATCACTTCCCTTTTACTGCTATCAGGTTTTATCACCCTTGCCTGGCTTTCTGAAACAGGAAGACTGAAAAGATATGTAGTACTCAATACCGTACCCAAAAAGGCAACGCATAAAATTGACAATGCTTCTTTTAAAAAGCTACAGGGCAAAGCCTCAGAAGCCGGGGCCTTTATCCGTAACAATAAATACAATAGCAATATTTGTTTCCTTATTGACATGAGCCTGCCCTCGGGGCAAAACAGGTTCTTTGTGTATGACCTTATAAAAGATACTATCAAAAATGCGGGGCTTGTCACGCATGGCAATTGCAATCAATACTGGCTGGAAGGAAGGAAATATGGTAATACCGTTGGTTGCGGTTGTTCCTCATTGGGAAAATATAAGGTCGGGAATCCTTATACAGGAAAATTTGGATTGGCTTATAAATTATACGGTCTCGATAAAACCAATGATAATGCATTTGCCCGCTTTGTTGTATTGCATGGTCATGGCTGTGTTCCCAACACTGAAATAACGGATGATATCTGTCAAAGCAATGGATGCCCGACCGTATCTCCTTCTTACCTGCAATACCTCAAACCCATCATTAATGCTTCTTCAAAGCCGGTGCTGCTTTGGATATACGAGTAGCTGTAACCCTCTCTCATCGCCGAGTCGGGCCGCTATATTCATTTAAGTTGCAACTACTGCTGGCCCAGATATCGGCTCAGAAGCTTCTTATTCTTGTTTTATCCGGCGAGTCTCCTTCTACTGTACATACAATTCAAACTTAAAGACGCTAAGAGGGACTCGTCGGCTTGTATATTTACTCTTTGTTTGCGCCGAGTCGGGCCGCTGTATTCATTTAAGTTGTAAATACAGCTGGCCAGACATCGGCTCAGAAGCATTAGTGATCAATTCTCTATTTTGTTATATAACCAAACAACCCGTGCTCCTCATCATCAGGGCCGGCTGCAAAGTAAAGCCAGTTGCGATTGATAGCAGTTGATGTTGCCGGGGCAAAAGCTATACCCCAAAGCCCTTCGATAACAATTGGATTACCATGCTGGCGAAGCTGCCCCAAAAATTTTCCGTCTTTATCATATGCATTGATATGGCCGTCACCAAAATTTCCTATAAGTAACACGTCTGTGTTTTCACTGCCTTCTCCCCAAAATCCGGTAGGGGCTTTAGCTATTCCCCAGGGAGCATTTAACTGCCCGCGGGAAATAAATCTTTTTACTAATGATCCATCAGGATTGAAAATATCTACATAGCCAAGTCCAGGACCTTCTGCTTCATGACCATCTGCAGGATCAACCTGCGCATACATTACATAGAGCTTATTGTCGATGGCCTGTATGTTAAAAGGTGCATAACCCATAGGAATATCCGGATCCATAAAAGGCTTGCTTACTTCCGACCAGTTTTTATCATACACGTTTATTTTTGCCTCTGCAAAATTTGCTACATACAAAAAATTATTACCGCCATCATTGGCCAATGCAATTCCTAGAAATGCCGCATGAGGAAATGCATCAACTTTTTTTACAGCAGTTGCTCCGCCGTTCCAACCGGAAACAGCACCTTCGGCAGTGGCAAAAATGAAACGGGCTGGATTTCCATTCGGAAGTTTAAAGTCTGTTGTTGGATTGTTCACTTGTCCTGTCGGGTGGCTTGATGGTACGGGCCCTGCCGGTGGAATTGTTACAGGTGATATGCCAACAGCTGTTCCATTGCCATTCAGAACAAGTGTTTTGCCTCTGCCTTCAACAGAAACCCATGCTGGTCCACTTGCCGGAAAAGAGATGCCCCAGGCATTGACCATATCAGGATCGATCCGTGCAGGACTATACTCATCATTATCGCCAACAAGATTTACCTGGGTGAAATCTTTAAGGCTTTGCGGAGGAATTGATTTGTTTGTAATCTCTTCTTGTGGAGCGGCCGCTTTTTGTATTGCTTCCTTTTGGCAGCTTATAACGAATGTAATTGTCAAAAGAAGAAAAGCACAATAAAAGGCTTTGCCTGTGATGTTTAACATAAACGTCATTTTAAAAGTTGAATAATAATTGATCACGCCAGAAACAGTGAAAGTTCACGGCAAGAAGGTTCCGTCGTTCTTTCCAAGGGGGCAATATTCGTATCGGGCTCTATCTTGCTAAAGTTGCTACGATTTAAAAAAATCTGTCAATTGTTGCCGCATCGGGCCGCTATATTCATTTGTGTTACTACTGCGAGGGCCTATAACTAAAGTTACAGTTGCCCGCCAATCTCATCCGTTTTTTCTGAGTACATTTAAGTATGCAACGAAGCGCCATCATTCTTGCATGCTTTTTTGCCTCGATAACAATCGGGAGTAGTAACTCCTTTACACAAACCGCAGGTTCCGGCGGCCTCTACCCTTTTGTTCACTATACACCACGGGAAGGTCTTGTAAATAATAAGGCGAGGTTCATGTTCCAGGACAGTAAGGGAAAATTATATGTTGCCACTTTCGGCGGGCTCAGCATTTACGACGGCAGTCGTTTTACCAATTTTGATTTTAATAATGGCCTGGGCAATACGCTTGTCAACGATATCGTGGAAATGGGTGAAGACTCGGTATGGATACTGGTGAATGCAAACATTATAAACTAT
>DASVNY010000039.1:0-16255 GCA_036383615.1 Chitinophagaceae bacterium | reverse complement strand
TATCAGCATTCCAACGCCATAAGTGGCCAGTGTGATCAATCCTTGTGCGGCGCTTTTATGTTTTTCCCCGGCTTTGGAATCGGTATATATATAACCTGAAACAAAAAAGAAATCATAACAGATACCATGCAGCGCTATGCCGAGAAGGAGCATGAAGCTGAGTTCACCTGCATTTCCATATGCGAACAATACATAACGGAGGGCCCATGCTAGCATGCCCGCCAGGATCGTTTTCTTAAATCCAAATTTTGCAAAGAATAATGGTAGCAATAGCATGAACAATACTTCAGATATTTGACCGATCGTCATTTTACCAGTAGGGTTCGACATTCCTTCATGCGTTAAAAAAGCATGTGTGTGCTGGTAATAAAAAGCAAGCGGCACACAAATAAGAATGGATGCGATAAAGAAAATGGCAAAGTTCCTGTCTTTTAAAAGTTTTAATGCATCAAGCCCGATGATCTCTTTTAGGGTTGTCTTTTCGCCCGGAGTTTTTTTAGGCGGCGTTTTTGGAAGTGTAAAGCTGAATAATCCCAATAAAAGCGAAGCTCCACCGGATAAAAGAAAAGTATTTTTCAGTAAACCGTTGTTGACATTTTCCTGTGAATCCCAATGAAAAAGATAGCTGATGGATAAACCGGCCAATATCCAGCCGATAGTACCCCATACCCTTAAACTGGAAAATTCTTTTTCAGGGTTGCTCAATTGATTAAATGCTACCGAATTGACCAATGCAATGGTAGGCATATACAGTATCATATAACCAAGCGCATAAGGAAAAAAGACAGAAACATCTTCCGCATTATACATCATATACATCAACACGGCGCCGGCAATATGTAATACACCTAATATTTTCTCGGCATTAAAATAGCGATCTGCTATAAGCCCAATGATGAAAGGAGCTATTATAGCGCCCCATGACTGCGTGGAGAACACATCGGCAGACTGGCCACCTGTTGCATGAAGATTAGCATTGAGAAATGTACCTAAAGAGACAAACCATCCACCCCAAATAAAGAACTCCAGAAACATCATCGTTGAAAGCTGAATACGGGTCGTAAGTTTCATGTGCAAGCTGTTGGTTGATTCGTTAGTTTTGAAAATCGGGTTGAAAAACTAAATGTACTATTTTTAACCACATATAAAAGTTATAACATTCAATTTTAATTCACAGTAATTGCGAACAATCGTTTGATATGTTGAAAAGAAAATTAAGAATGGGAATGATAGGTGGCGGGCCCGGTGCATTTATCGGCGCTGTACATCGTATCGCAGCCAATATGGATGGAGAGATCGAACTGGTTTGTGGTGCATTCAGCAGTGATGCTGATAAATCCAAACAAGCGGGACAGGAACTTAACCTGCCGGTCAATCGTATCTATGGTTCCTATAAAGAGATGATAAGAACGGAAGCTTCATTGCCTGCCAATGAAAAGATGGATTTTGTAAGCATTGTTACACCCAATCACCTACATTTTGAGCCCGCACAACTGGCGATGGAAAACGGTTTTCATGTGGTGCTTGACAAACCCATGACTTTTGACCTTGAACAAGCCAAAAAAATAAAAGGAGTTGCCAGCAAAGCCGGACTGTTTTTTTGTTTAACACATACATATACCGGTTACCCAATGGTGAAGGAGGCAAGACAACAGGTGTTGAGTGGAAAGTTTGGAAAGATCAGGAAAGTATATGTTGAATATCCCCAGGGCTGGTTGAGTAATTTTTTAGAAGCAAATGATCAAAAGCAGGCGGCATGGCGAACGGACCCGAATAAAAGCGGTATTGCCGGTTCAATGGGTGATATCGGTACGCATGCTTTTAATCTCGCTGAGTATGTGAGCGGGTTAACGACCACAAAATTGTGCGCTGATATCAATATCGTGGTAGAAGGACGAAAGCTTGATGATGATGGCGCTGTTTTATTAAAATATGATAATGGTGCAAGCGGAGTTTTATTCGCCACACAAATTGCCGCCGGTGAAGAGAATAATATTAAAGTAAGAGTGTTTGGTGAAAAAGGAGGTATTGAATGGAAACAGGAAGATCCAAATACTTTATTGGTGAAATGGCTGGATAAGCCAACTGAAATATGGAGAGCGGGAACAGGTTATTTAAGTTCCTATGCAGCGCATAATTGCAGAACGCCGGCAGGTCATCCCGAAGGATATCTCGAAGCTTTTGCCAATCACTACCGCAATTTCGCTTTGTGTGTAAAAGCAAAAATGACAGGAAAAGAACCAAAAGCTGAGTGGCTCGATTTCCCGGGTATTGAAGAAGGAGTGAGAGGGATGGCGTTTATAGAAAAAGTTATTGAAAGTGGGAGGAGTGAAGAGAAATGGTTAAGGTTTGATGTTTAGTATCGGTCACCGAGAATTAGTTCGTTGATTTTTCCGATACGGAAAAAGGTATCGCAGGGAGCGCAAGGTTCTCTGCGGCCTCTGCGGTTCATTCCGCTCTTTGCGATACAAAAAAACCAGCATAAAGTACACTAAGAAACACGAAGGTCACTACGTAGTGTTCATTGTGTAAACTTCGTGGCCTGAATTAGAAATAAATAAAATAACTGGAGTTAAAATATTCAACAATCGATTTTCAATGACAACAATCAAAGGCCCCGCAATCTTCCTGGCCCAGTTTATGGGTGATAATGCTCCTTTCAATAACCTCAGATCAATTTGTTTGTGGGCAGAGTCATTGGGTTTTAAAGCTGTTCAGATACCCACCTGGGATACCCGTTGTATCGATCTGCAAAAAGCTGCCGAAAGTAAAACGTATGCGGACGAAGTAAAAGGCATCGTCGAGGAATGTGGTCTTGAAATATCTGAACTGTCAACACACTTACAAGGTCAGCTGGTGGCTGTTCACCCGGCATATGATACATTGTTTGATGGCTTTGCTCCTGAAAACCTAAGAGGCAACCCCAAAGCAAGAACAGAATGGGCCATTCAACAGGTGAAATATGGCGCCAAAGCTTCACAGCATTTGGGTTTGAATGCACATGCTACTTTCAGCGGCTCCTTATTATGGCACACCTTTCATCCATGGCCACAACGACCTGCTGGTTTGGTGGAAGAAGGGTTTAAAGAATTGGGTAAACGCTGGATGCCGATACTCAATTACTTCGATGAATGCGGCGTGGATGTTTGTTACGAGATACACCCCGGTGAAGATCTTTTTGATGGCATCACGTATGAAATGTTCTTGAAAGAAGTGAATGATCATCCAAGAGCTTGTTTATTGTATGATCCTTCTCATTTTGTGTTGCAGCAACTGGATTATATCCATTATATCGACCTTTATCATGAACGCATCAAAGCATTTCATGTAAAGGATGCGGAGTTCAATCCAACCGGCAGGCAGGGAACATTTGGTGGTTATCAAAGCTGGGCCAACAGGGCGGGTCGTTATCGTTCGCCGGGCGATGGCCAGGTGGATTTTAAAACTATTTTCAGTAAGCTCACGCAATATGATTATACCGGTTGGGCGGTGATGGAATGGGAGTGTTGTATCAAACATCCTGAGGATGGTGCCAAAGAAGGAGCTGAATTCATCCAAAAGCATATTATCCGTGTTACGGAAAAGGCATTTGACGATTTTGCATCCAGCGGCACCGATGAAAAAACCAACCGAAAATTATTGGGATTGGATTAAAAAAGTAAATTCGCATCATTTTAAAACAATAGTATGAAGAAGTTTTTTATGTCTTTAGCAATAGTATCAATGCTGGTAGCTTGTGGTGGTGGTTCGGCTGAGAAAAAAGAAGAAGGGGAAAAGAAAGAAGTGGCTACAGATAACAGCGAAAACCCTGTTTATAAAAAAGGATTAGACCTGGTATCAAAGAACGATTGCTTAACCTGCCACAATATTAGGGAGCCGCATACAGGTCCAAGTTATCAGGATGTTGCTAATAAATACGCAAGCTATCCTGATACCATCGTTGCTCATTTGGCTAATAAGGTCATTTCTGGTGGTACTGGTGTTTGGGGTGAAACATTTATGACGCCTCATGCGGGTGTAACAAAGGAAGATGCTGAAGCAATGGTGAAATACATTTTATTACTGAAAAATAAATGATACTATGCTTAAAGTATTGTTCGGATGTCTATTGACATTTTCTCTATTCTCCTGCTATGACAATAGCTATTCAGGTAAAAAAGATAAAGAGGCAGATAGCACTATGGCAAAACTGACAGACGAAGAAAAAAAGGAAGGATGGGAACTGTTGTTTGATGGCAAGACCACCAAGGGCTGGCACACTTACGGTAAAGATTCTGCAGGTTCTGCCTGGAAAGTGAAAGACGGTTATTTATATCTCGATACTTCGGTTAAAGAAGATTACAAGATCGTTGACGGCGGTAATCTCTTAACTGATTCTTCTTACGAGAATTTTGATTTAAAACTGGAATGGAACATTTCAAAGAATGGCAATAGCGGCATCATATTCTATGTTCATGAAGACACGGCAAAATATGCGGAGCCCTGGCACACAGGTCCGGAGATGCAGGTGCTGGATAATGATGGACACCCCGATGGAAAAAATGTAAAGCACAGGGCTGGTGATCTCTATGATCTTATCTCCAGTTCAAAGGAAACAGTGAAGAAACCGGGTGAATGGAACCTTGCTGAAGTAAAATGTGTGAATGGCAAACTGGATCTTTACCTGAATGGTGAAAATGTTGTGTCAACCCAATTGTGGGATGAAGCATGGAAAAAACTGGTAGCCGGCAGCAAATTCAAAGACAAAGCTGATTTCGGCACTTATAAAAAAGGGAAGATCTGTTTGCAGGATCACGACAACGAGGTTCGCTTCAGAAACATAAAGATCAGGAAGCTTTGATCCTCAACGGCAATTAACAGTAGTTGATAAGTAAAAAGGCAATAAAAGACCGAATTTTGCGATTTTGAGTAAAACTCGCTGTTATTGAGAGATTCGTGCCGGATATCGCTGGTTTTTATTGTGTTATTACTGTCCCTGTGGAGCGATGCCCAGGAGCCGGTTCGACCGCTCACCTCCAATCTCCGGCAAAAGACTTTTCGCATTGAATCGGATAGTTTAAAGATAGATTCGCTGAGTCTTGTTCCTAATTCTTTATCGATCGCAAACGTTCCCGCAACAGACTACCGCTTAGATGTAGTAAATGGAATGCTCTATTGGATCAAAAAGCCTGCTGTTGAAACAATCATTATCACTTACCGTGTCTTTCCTTACAAGCTCAACGCTGTTACCCAGCGATTGAATTACGATAGTGTAGCCAATAAATTTTATACAAAGCCTTTCCAGTTCAATGACGAGTTGAGCGACCAGCAAAAAGGCATATTCAATTTTGGAACCATCAAAGCGGATGGAAGCTTTGGGAGGCAGATCGCTTTTGGCAATAGCCAGGATGCTGTGTTGAACTCAACACTGAATTTGCAGTTAAGCGGGATGCTGGGCGATAGCATTGAAGTGCAGGCTGCATTCACCGATAATAATATTCCTATCCAGCCTGATGGCAATACGCAACAGCTAAATGAGTTTGACCAGGTATATATCCAGTTTAAGAAAAAGAACTGGCAATTGAACCTTGGCGATATTGACATAAGACAAAACAAAAGTTACTTTCTCAATTTTTATAAACGTATGCAGGGGGTAGCTTTTCAAACCGATAACCGTATTGGCAAAAAAACTCTTTCCAAAACATTAGCCAGTGGGTCGATAGCCAAAGGAAAGTTTACCCGTAATATTTTCCAGGGTCTTGAAGGCAACCAGGGGCCTTACCGGTTAACCGGCGCCAACAATGAACTGTTCTTTATCATTTTGGCCAATACAGAAAGAGTTTTCGTGGATGGTGAATTGCTGCAGCGTGGCGAGGACCAGGATTATATCATCAATTATAATACGGCAGAAGTAACGTTTACACCAAAGAGAATGATCACGAAAGATAGCCGGATACAGGTAGAGTTTGAATATGCTGACCGGAATTTTTTGAATGCTAATTTTTATGTCTCGCAGGAGTTTGAGTTCAGTAATAAAGTAAAACTTCGGATCGGGGCTTTTAATAACAGCGATGCAAAGAATTCCCAGATCAACCAGGTGCTGGATAACCCGCAAAAACAATTCCTGGCAAATCTTGGTGATAGCATACAAAAAGCGTTTTATTCATCGGCTGCATTGGATACGTTTGCCGCGGGTAAAGTGTTGTATCAAAAAATATATGATCCCACGCCCGGCGTTGATTCATTCTATCAATATTCCACTGATCCAAACCTGGCGAAATATAATTTATCCTTTATCAATGTAGGAGAAGGTAAAGGCAATTATGTTCCTGACTTCAATGGCGCCAATGGAAAAGTGTATAAATTTCTTTTCCCCGTTGCCGGGGTGAAGCAGGGGAGCTATGAACCGGTAATACTTCTTGTTACACCAAAGAAACAGCAACTGGTAAATTTGGGCGTTGATTATGCTATTGACAAGAATACCTTGCTGAAAGCGGAAGTAGCCATGAGTAATTATGATGCGAATACATTTTCTAAAATTGATAATGGCGATGACAGGGGATTTGCGGCTAAATTCCAATTGAACAATGCAAAACCGCTGGCAACTAAAAATAAAATGGTATTAAGTACAGGGGTGGATTATGAGTATGTGCAGAATAAATTCAGACCGCTGGAAAGATTGAGAACGGTTGAATTTTCAAGAGATTGGGGTCTGCCATTAGTATTTACCCCCGCTACAGAAAATATTTTGCGTGCAACTGCCGGGTTGAAGAATAATAAAAACCATTCGCTTACTTATCAATTCACCAACTATCGGCGCAGCGATGATTACAAAGGATTTCAGCATGTGATTCGTCATGGGTTGGATTGGAAGGGATGGAAATTCAATAATGAATTTGTAGCTACCAACTCTAATACCGCCAATGATAAATCTGTATTTCTTCGCCCGGTAATTGATATGAGCAAACAATTCAAGCAGGTAAAGAATTGGCGATTGGGTTTCAGGTATGCATTGGAACAAAACACGGCGAGACATGAAGCGAGCGATACGCTTACGCCATTGGCATTTTCGTTTGACAGCTATTCGGTTTATCTGCGATCAGATGAGTCAAAAAGAAATAAATACGGGATAACATTCTTTACAAGATCGGACAAGTATGCCGTTGGAAAAGATTTTGTGCGTGGTGACAGGAGTTTGAATCTTAACCTTACTACAGAACTATTGAATAATCCAAAGCGGCAATTCTATCTCAATGCCACATTCCGGAAGCTGAAAGTGTATAACCAAACAGTTTCCAAGCAAAAGGAGGATGAAACGATATTGAGCAGGGCAGAATATGTAATGAATGAATGGAAAGGATTGCTAACGGGAAATGTTCTATATGAAGTAGGAGCAGGGCAGGAGCAGAAAAGAGATTTCGCTTATCTCGAAGTGCCTGCTGGTACGGGCCAGTATGCATGGATAGACTACAATAATGATCTCGTGCAACAGCTGAATGAATTTGAATTAGCAGCTTTTCCGGACCAGGCAAAATTCATCCGGGTGTTCACACCTACCAATGAGTTTTTGAAAGCCAACTATATCACGTTTAATTACAGTTTAAATATCAATCCCCGGGCAGTGCTGAATAACCCTGATCTGAAAGGGATAAGAAAATTTATTAACAGGTTCAATTTGCTGACCTCATTACAGATCAGTAAAAAATCCATTGCGAAAGGGAATTTTGAGTTTAATCCATTCAAGTATAATGTGGATGATACGGCACTGATCACGTTGAATACGGTTATACTCAACACTGTTTCTTTTAATCGTCTCAGCACCAGGTGGGGTATTGACCTGAGTAATCTTCGCAATAATGGGAAATCGTTGCTTACCTATGGTTATGAAAGCCGGAAAGTGAATGATTGGACCACGAAATGGCGCTGGAATATCAGCCGCACATTTTCATTGAATATAAATGGAAGAAAAGGCCGTAATGCTTTGTACACTCCGCAATTTGCTAATCGTAATTACCAGTTGGATATTTATACGGCCGAACCCAGTTTAGTTTTTGTAAGAGGAACATCTTTCCGGTTGGTGACGGGATATAAGTTTGAAGCAAAAAAGAACTTACCATTGTATGGCGGTGAAAAATCGACATCTAATTCACTCAACCTGGAAACAAAGTACAATATTCTTCAGAACAGTTCACTCACCGGTAAATTCACATTCAATAATATTGGCTATAATTTCCCAGCCAACACCACGGTAAGTTATATCATGCTCGATGGTTTGTTGCCAGGTAAGAATTATTTGTGGTCATTGGGTCTCACCAAAAGACTCACGAATAATATTGAATTGAATTTCCAGTATGATGGAAGAAAACCCGGTGCATCAAGAACCGTGCATATTGGGAGAGCGTCGCTGACGGCGCTGTTTTAATTGCTGATGTGCAGATTACTGATTACTAAAGGAATTTCCGGCATTAGCCATTAGTGAATCAGAAACTAACGGTTATACATTGAACCTAAAATGCATCACATCCCCATCTTTCACGATATACTCTTTTCCTTCGATGCGCAAACGGCCGGCGTCTCTTGCAGCTGATTCAGAACCCAACTGAACATAATCATCATAGCCGATCACTTCGGCTTTGATAAATCCTTTTTCAAAATCAGTATGGATCACACCAGCGGCTTGCGGGGCTTTCCATCCTTGCTGGATTGTCCAGGCTCTTACCTCTTGTACGCCTGCTGTGAAATAAGTAAACAGGTTGAGTAATTTATAAGCAGAGTGAATAAGTCTATCCAATGCAGGTTCCGTCATTTTGTATTCTTCCATGAAGAGCTGCTTGTCTTCAGGACTATCCATCTCGGCGATCTGCGCTTCGATATTATTACACATGATGATCACTTCTGCGTTCTCATTCTTCACGCCATCCTGTAGTATTTGAGAGAATTTATTGCCGGTATGCATAGACGCTTCTTCCACGTTGGCAACATACAGAACAGGTTTGTCAGTAAGCAGGAACAGATCGGCGATAGCAACTTTTTCTTCTTTGCTTAATCCCAGTTCACGAATGCTTTTACCTTTTTCGAGGTGTTCTTTACATTGAATAAGCGTTGTTAATTCAGCTTTTAGTTTGGCATCTGATTTTGCCAGTTTCTCTGTACGCTGAATTTTCTTTTCCACACTTTCAAGGTCTTTTAACTGTAGCTCGGTATCGATGATCTCTTTATCGGCAATAGGATTGATGGCGCCTTCATCACGAAGAATATTCTCATCTTCAAAACAACGGATCACATGAATGATGGCATCCACTTCACGGATATTACCCAGGAATTTATTACCAAGACCTTCACCTTTACTTGCACCACGAACCAGTCCGGCAATATCCACGATCTCAATTTGAGTAGGGACAATGCGATCGGGAATAACCAGCTCCGCCAGTTTGCTCAATCTTGGATCGGGCACATCAACTAATCCCACATTCGGGTCAATGGTGCAAAAACGATAGTTGCTGGCCTGTGCCTTTGCGCTATTGCTGACCGCATTGAACAATGTTGATTTTCCTACATTGGGTAATCCTACAATTCCTGCTTGTAATGCCATAAAATTTCAGTCATATTGGTCATAAAAATCATTGGGTCATTTGGGTAGCCCCATCCGGCTTTTATGCTGTGTAAAAAGAGGCGCAAAGATAGGTCATGATGGCCGAATGAAAAGGACTGTGAAAAGATGATTTTGGTTATTATGTGAAAATCTTCAATCTTCAAGGCTAAATCGACAATCAGTATGGCTCTCA
Source organism: Chitinophagaceae bacterium (assembly GCA_036383615.1). Classification (GTDB taxonomy): domain Bacteria; phylum Bacteroidota; class Bacteroidia; order Chitinophagales; family Chitinophagaceae; genus CADEDV01. The sequence goes on along the minus strand of DASVNY010000039.1, from coordinate 6,491 downwards.
GCAGGATATGGACGGCATTTATCATTATTGCTTTATTGGTAGCTGCAGGCAGGTTTGTTTTTGAGCCCGGGCAGGGCCAACTATTCAGTCATTTGGTTACCGGTAAGAACACCGACACCACTTCGGCAAGAACGTTGGATTCTGCATCAGTTCCCGCCACGGTACATGCACAACTTACAATTGGAAAAACGGCTATATGGGGAAAAGAGAAAGTATTTAAAACGGCTGATAATAATTACAGGGCTTATAAATTGCTTCCTGCCAATGGCATTTTTGAAACCTGTAAGGATGCTGTGAATTTATGTATTGCTTTGATCGGTATCATGGCATTATTCATGGGTTTTATGAGTATAGCCGAAAGGGCAGGAGGTATCCGTTTTTTATCGAGGATCATCGGGCCTTTCTTTTCCCGCATCTTTCCTGAGGTGCCAAAAGATCATCCTTCGATGGGACATATGGTAATGAATTTTTCGGCCAACCTGATGGGATTGGATAATGCAGCTACGCCATTTGGTATTAAAGCCATGGAAAGTTTACAGGAGATCAATCCTGATAAAACGAGAGCTTCTAACCCACAATTGATGTTCCTGTGCCTGCATGCGTCAGGGCTCACGCTGATACCAACAGTTATTATTGCAGACAGGGTGGCTGTGAAATCAGCTAACCCTACAGAAATATTTATTCCCTGTATGATCGCTACGTTTGTTGCTACAATTGCAGCCATGCTGGTCGTAGCCTGGAAACAACGCATCAATATTTTTCAGTCGGTCATTCTTGCATGGGTGTTGGGCATTAGCATGGTGATCGCTGCCTTGGTTTTATATATCAAAACACTGGATGCTGAAAATGTAAAACTGTTTTCAGGAAGTCTTAGTAATGGTATCATTCTCCTTATCTTTTTATTGATAATACTCGGTGGCATTTATAAAAAAATAAACATCTTCGATGCGTTTATTGATGGGGCAAAAGGAGGGTTTGAAACGGCTATCCGGATCATACCTTATCTCGTTGGCCTGCTGGTAGCGATCAGTTTGTTGCGCAACAGCGGCGCTTTTGAATTTGTATTGGATGGCATCAAGCAACTGATCATTTTATTTAGCGGTGATACAAGAATAGTGGATGCATTGCCAACAGCATTGTTGAAGCCATTAAGCGGTAGCGGTGCAAGGGCGATGATGATCGATACATTGAATGCGCAGGGACCGGATTCTTTTGCGGGTAACCTGGCTTCTGTTTTCAGGGGATCTTCTGATACTACTTTTTATATCATTGCTGTCTATTTCGGCGCTGTTGGTATTAAGAACAGTCGCTATGCAGTGAGTGCAATGCTGCTGGCTGACCTGGCGGGGATTATTACAGCGATTGCAATGGCGTATATTTTCTTTGGGTAGGTTCTTAGCCTCTATGGCTTCGGTTATGTAAAGAATGTGCGCTCTCTTAGTGTCTTGCCCTGCCAGGGAACGAGGCAGCTCAAACGTTTCGACATTGAAACTCTCTCAAGAAGGATATCTCCGTGGTTTCTGGTATTTAATGATCTGAACTTTTTAAAAGCGGTTTACAGTTGAAGTCTCCGGGTTGCCTCGTTCCTCGGCAGGACAACACCCTGAGAGGTTGGTTTTTCATTTCGTTTGCGAAGGTTTCAATTGCTGTTACTTGGAGTGATTGGTCATTTCGGTTGTGTAAGGAAGGTGCTTTCTTTTAGTGTCTTGTTTTACCGGGGAAGGAGGCAACTCAAATGCTTCGACATTGAACCCTGAGAGATCGGATTCTCATTTTCCTTTGGTAAGTTCTATTGAGTATTGAAAATTGTTTGTTGAGAATTGAGCATTTCTTTCTTTCAATGATAAGAAATGTTCGATGTTCAATTTTCAATGTTCAATATTCATAGCCCCTAAAATAATAAGCCCCCCTGTAGAAACAGCGGGACTTAAGTAATGGTTCTGATTAGATTCTTTGGTTATTTATACTGAACCGTATTCACTTTTTCAACCAAAGCGGTGGTGTGTTCAGTTTTAATTTCTTTTTTAGTTTCTTTTGTTAGTTCCGCCTTATCGCCTGAATGCAACTGCGCCAGGCTTGGAGCGATGACCAAAGATACAATCGACATTAATTTAATCAAAATATTCATTGAAGGACCTGAAGTGTCCTTAAAAGGATCACCTACAGTGTCGCCGGTAACAGATGCCTTATGTGGCTCTGATTTTTTGTAATAGATCTGTCCATTGATCTCGGCGCCTTTTTCAAAGGATTTTTTAGCATTATCCCACGCACCACCGGCATTGTTCTGGAACATACCCAGCAACACGCCGCTCACTGTAGCTCCGGCAAGGAAACCACCGAGTGCCTCAGGGCCTACCACGAAACCTACGACTAATGGAGCAATGATCGTAATAGCTCCGGGCAACATCATTTTTTTGATAGAAGCCTGTGTTGAGATAGCTACACATTTATCATATTCCGGTTTACCTGTTCCTTCCATGATACCAGGGATCGTTTTGAACTGGCGACGAACTTCTTCCACCATGCTCATAGCGGCCTGGCCAACGGCACGGATCGCCAATGAGGAGAAGATGAATGGGATCATACCACCTACAAATAAGCAGGCAAGTACATCAGCTTTATAGATATCAATACCATCAATACCCGCTACACCAACGAAAGCTGCGAATAAAGCGAGGGCTGTCAATGCCGCGGACGCGATAGCAAATCCTTTACCTGTAGCGGCAGTAGTATTACCCACTGCATCGAGTACGTCTGTTTTTTCACGAACATCAGGAGGAAGCTCACTCATTTCAGCGATACCGCCTGCATTATCCGCGATCGGACCAAAGGCATCAATAGCTAATTGCATAGCTGTTGTGGCCATCATACCGGCTGCGGCAATAGCCACACCATAAAGACCGGCACACTGGTAAGAACCCCAGATACCACCTGCTAAAACAAGGATCGGTAAGAAAGTTGATTCCATACCCACAGCCAAACCACCGATTACATTGGTAGCATGACCTGTTGAAGATTGTTTGATAATTGATTTCACCGGGCCCTTACCCATTGCAGTGTAGTATTCAGTGATAATGCTCATTAAAGCACCAACCAACAGGCCAACTCCAATAGCACCTAATACACCCCATTTGGTAAATTCAAAACCACGAAGGTTCATCGTATCAGGAAGTATCCAGGCAACCAATCCCGCAGAAGCGATGGCTGTAAGGATGATTGAACCCCAGTTGCCCATATTGAGGGCTTTTTGCACATTATCTGTATTGATACCGGCAGATTCGCTGATGCGAACAAACCAGGTACCTATAATAGAAAATATAATTCCGATACCGGCGATAAGCATAGGCAACAGGATAGGAGAGAATCCATTAAGACCATCATCGCCTGTTATAACTGTTGTTTGCTGGCCCAATACGATCGTTGCGAGAACAGTTGCTACATAAGAACCAAAAAGATCGGCGCCCATACCAGCTACATCGCCTACGTTATCGCCCACATTATCCGCGATCGTTGCTGGATTTCTTGGATCATCTTCAGGAATGCCTGCTTCTACTTTACCTACAAGATCAGCGCCTACATCCGCAGCTTTGGTATAGATACCACCACCTACACGGGCAAACAAAGCGATAGATTCTGCACCTAATGAAAAACCGGTAAGAACTTCAATAGCTGTGATCATTTCATCGCTATTTACTGAAGTGCCATCCGGAACAAATATTGCTTTGAAAACAATGAACAAACCTCCCAATCCAAGTACCGCCAAACCTGAAACACCCAAACCCATCACCGCGCCGCCTGTGAAAGAAACATTCAGCGCTTTTGCCAAACTGCTGCGGGCTGCTTGCGCAGTACGCACATTTGCTTTGGTAGCTACTTTCATCCCGATATAACCAGCTGTGGCGCTAAACACAGCACCTACAACAAATGCGACAGCGATCAACCAATGTGAATGAGGATTGGTAGTGGCCATTACAGCAAGAAGAATTCCAACGATCACCACAAAATATCCCAATATCCTCCATTCAGCTTTCAAAAAGGCCATTGCGCCTTCAGCGATATACGTGCTTATCTCTTTCATCCGGTCATTACCGGCATCTTGTTTAGAGACCCAATTGAACTTTATAAATGTGTAGAGTAACCCAATCAGTCCCATGACAGGAACGAGATAGATCAATTTGTCCATAAGTAATGATTCTTAATCAAAATTTAAAGGACGGCAAAGATAGGGGAAGGGGGGGAAATTTAGATTTTGGGTTTTGGAATTTGGATTTCGGATTTTGGGGTGTATTTAATTGATTTGCACTGGTTATTTAAGGTGTCAGCCGCCTGTGAAAATCTTTCTGATTAACTTACAGAGCCATCCATCCATCACATGAAACTAATTGCTATAGCATTTTTCTTTATTGCTGTTCCTGCAATAGGCCAGGAACCGGTTTATTCCCATCACAAATGGTTCAAAGTGGAAAATGGTTTGCCCCAAAGTTTTGTAAGCGCCCTGGCACAGGATAAAGATGGTTTTTTATGGATCGGCACACGCGACGGGTTAGCAAGATATGATGGCCGGGAATTCCGGGTTTTTCGTTCCAGTCCGCATGATAGTACCAGTCTCGCCGCGAATGTGATCATTGACCTTTTTCTCGACAACCAAAATCTTTTATGGATCTTTTATATCAATGAGAAAGTAGATTGCTGTGATCCCAGGCGCATGCAGGTATGTTATAAAGATTCCTTTAGTGTGGTAAAAAGACTACTTGTTGATTTGAAGAACAAAAAGTTCAGCAGGGATCAAAAAGGGAAATTCTGGTTTAACAGCAGCTACAAAGGCATTGTGAGCTATGACCCGCTGCAAAATAAAACGACATGGTTCGATTCACTCCATAGAAATCTTCACAGCAACAATAATCTTGGCGTTGTTGAAGATCCTCACGGAAAAATCTATGCGTTTACTGATAAAGGGATAGAGATATTGAATAGTGAAACGAATGCATCTTCCGGCTTTGTTGCATTCAGCGCCGGGTTAGATTTTAAGTTTATTCACGGGGCATTCAATCAAAGCATTGCTTTGCCTGATGGCCGCGTAGTGCTTTCCGAAACAAACCGTCTTATTGTTTTTGACCCGGTAAGTAAAAATTTTGCAGCCTGCCGTTTACCGGATAAAATACCAGCAGCCCCCAATGCGATTCAACACCTCAAGCTCGGAAGAGATGGTTTGCTTTATGTTGTAGCCGTTGGTGGTGGAGTTTACCGGTTTGAAAAGAATAACCGGTTTACTTGGTTATGGCAATCCAAAAGTGATAATCCTTTTGCCAACGATGCCAGGTCTTTTTTGATCGATCAGTCAATGGTTATGTGGTTTGGCACCAATGCGGCAGGCATGTATAAAATAGACCTGATGGCTGTGCCATTCAATAGCTACGCCTACAACATAAATTTTGTGTCTGATGTGCTGACAAAATTTACAGACTCAACAATACAGGTGCCTGCAACATTGCAGGATGGAAAGTGGGCATACGGCTTGCGATCCTGTTATGACCGTTCGCACACACTTTGGCTCACACAAAAAAGAAATGAAACAGATATAAGCTCTTTGGCAGTGTATAAACTTTCAGGAAATAAATTACAATTGCTGCCATCGCCAGCTAATGTATTTCCTGTGATCAGGGGTTTGAGCACAGATATTTCCGGGATAATGTATGGAGTTGATCTAAGAGGAAATATTTGGAAATGGGAAAACGAAACAGCTCCGCCTTCAGTTATTCCATCCGTTCTTCATTTGCCACCCACTGTCACCATAACGGATATGGTGGCTGATGACGGCGTTTTTTGGATAACAACAGATAAAAAAGGACTTTATAAAATTGACAAAAGCAGGATCATTGAGCAGTACACGACAGAGAATGATAAAAAAAACAGATCATGGCCAACCAATCAGCTCACCAGTCTTTGTAAAGATCCGCTGAATAAAGATGTTTTATGGATCGGAACGCTTGGTTATGGACTTATTCGTTTCGAAAAAAGCAGCAGCGCTGTCAGAACATTCACCATCAACGATAATTTACCCAACAATACAGTTTATAGCATTGTTCCGGATAAAGAAGGAAACCTGTGGATCAGCACAAACAATGGGATCAGCCGGTTTTCAAAAAACCGGAACCAGTTTTACAATTTCGATGTGCGTGATGGTCTTATCAGCAATGAGTTTAATCGTTTTCATCACTTGCTGCTGCCTGATGGCCGCATGGCTTTTGGCGGGCCGGAAGGCTATAGCATATTTGATCCCGGTAGTTTTATGATAGATAGCTTTTCGACTAAAATTGCAATCACTAATCTCCTTATCAATAACCAGTCTATAGGAAACACGATCAGGAAAAACGGCATCACAACAGCGATCGGTGAATTAAAGCAGCTTATTCTTCCTTACAATAAAAACTTCCTTCAATTTGAATTTGCCGGTTTGCAATTCAATGAACCGGAGAAGATCCGCTACCGCT
>DASVNY010000038.1:0-2542 GCA_036383615.1 Chitinophagaceae bacterium | reverse complement strand
CATCATGACGTAAATAATCCACTTTGTTATCCGTTTTTACATAGCTTGATTTTAATCCCGCTTCTAATTTCAAACCGCTTTTAAAAGGTTTTACAAAATCAACCTTACCGGTATAGATGTCGATCATGGAAGGAATGACCCCTTTCAACGTTACATCATGACCGAGTTTTACATCGTTGGCATCATAACTCGAAGTCACCAATTCTGTACGGTTCTTGTTATTATAAAAAGCATAATCGAGGTCAGCAGTAAGCTCCATACCTAATGAGTCGAATGTATGCTTGTAGTTCATATTAGTGGTCAACCCTGAAAACCTTCTCTTGTTATCACTGTGAGAAGTGAGGCGCGAAAGAAGATTTCCCGACGCATCCCTGAGATTGGAATGGCTTTGAGGGTCTTCTGAGCCAGTATTGAAATTACCATTGAGCACTACACCAAAAACATCCTTCTTTGAAATATAATAATCAACACCTGCTTTGAAACCATGATACACTCCCTGAAAATGCGGTCTTGATACCTGGTCTGATGTACCATCCAGCACTCCGTTCTTGTAAAAATTCCTATCGATTTCCAGGTTGTTGTACCCTTCCCATCTACCTACATTATAGTTACCGAAAAGATTCACTTTATTATTCCGGTAATTGAAGTTGATCGCATTATTTGTTCTTGCATACAGACCCTGTGTGTAACCAAGACTCACACTTCCATTCATTCCTTTTATAACGCTCTTCTTTGTTTTGATATTGATGATCCCTGAATTTCCTGATGCATCATATTTAGCAGGTGGGTTGGTCATTATTTCCAACTGGTCGAGATTGCTGCTTGGCATGTTCTTCAAAAAATTGGCAAGATCAGCACCGCTCATATACGTTTGTTTTCCATCTATGAGTACCAACACTCCTTGTTTCCCTTTGAGACTGATGTTTCCATCATTGTCAACAGAAACACCGGGTGATTTTTCCAATAGTTCCAGCACATTCAATCCGGCATTGGTCGGTGAAGCATCAACATTCAGAATTGTCTTTCCTGGCTTTTGTTCGATCAATGGCTTTTTTGCTGTAACAGTTACCGCTCCCACAGATTTGGCAACAGGAATAAGCTCAATTGTTTTGAGCGTTACTGTTGAATTAGCATCGCTTATTTCAAAAAGCTCAGAAAATGCTTTTTGATGACCAACGGCTGAAATAGCCACCATGTATTTGCCGGCGGCAACTCCCTCAAAACTGAATTTGCCTGTTTTATCAGCCACACTCATCTTGGCCACTGAAGAATCTTTGGCTCTTAATAAGGTGATGGTCGCAGATTCAATGGTTTTGGTATTGCCATCAATTACGGTTCCATTGATCTTTCCATTATTGGTTTGTGAAAAGCTGACCAGGGATAAGGCTAACAGCATGATGGTCAGTAAGGTTTTGAATTTTCTCATTGTTGATGATTTATGATCGGTACTTGTTTTTGATTATTACAGTTCAAAAATAGGTACTTGGCATTACCAAGTTCATTGTTTTAAATTAAACGGCCGTATTTATTGATAGGCGGCCGCTCAGCATTCATAGCAAGTGAGACGTAAGGCTTAAAACCTGGTTACAGTATTAACTGTTTTTGGGACAAACGGCCTAAATGGGCCTGTAAATGGAAACCCGCCGCTTTAGGCTTAGAGTCCAAATTCTTCCCGGATGGAGTCATGATAGGTTCTGCCGGAGGTTAAACGGGTGCATGCCTTGTCATCAAGAATAAAAAGATAGCGGCTGTTAAAATGCCTGTGCATCTCCTTTATCTTGTCCTTATTAATAATATAGGACTTCTGAATGCGGTAAAACTGCTGGGGTAGTTTTTCTGAAAGAGTGGTCAGCGACTGGTCGGTCAAATGTTTTTGCCCATCGGTGGTGAAAATAAAAACATACTTATCCTGGGCCTCGAGATAGGCGATATTCTCAAATCTCAGCAACGTGATCCTGTCACCGGTCTTAATAGGAAGTGCCGTTGCCTTTTGTGGCGCATGCAGTTGTTTAATGATCTCCTGCAAACCCGGTATATCGATTGACTGGTTAAGCCGTCCAAACTGTTTTAGTTTATGGATGCTTTGCTCCAGTCTTTCTTCTTTGATAGGTTTCAATAAATAGTCGATCGAAAAATTTTCAAACGCCTTGATAGCATACTGCTCATAGGCTGTTGTGAAGATCACGTTTGGTTTATGCTGTAATTGTTCCAACACTTCAAACCCCGTCAGATCCGGCATTTGAATATCCAGGAAAATAAGATCGGGTTTATGTTCCTCGATCTTTCTGATTGCCTCTCTCCCATTGCCCGCTTCATCAATCACATTGATCGTTTGGCTATGCTCCTGCAAAAGATTTTTCATCAATCTTCTTGCAGCAGGTTCATCATCTATCACAATGGCTTTATACTGCTGGTTCATTTTTCATCAGTTTATGAATATGAATGGACACCTGTTTGCGGGGTTCATTGCTGAAATGAATTTCATAGTTGCCGGGAAAAAGTAAATCGAGTTTATCGTAAATGCTTTTTACGCCATAACCCG
>DASVNY010000037.1:0-2037 GCA_036383615.1 Chitinophagaceae bacterium | reverse complement strand
GGGAAGTGGTTGAGAGGGGAAACTCGTCGACAAAGAAAAAGTATAGTCTTATTGGTTTAATGCAGACAAGTGTTAGTCGGTTTAGTTTGCCTGCTGATCTAAGTATGATTTTTTTTTGGAGTCGTAGCGGTTTTAATGATTGGGGCTGATCTGACAAATTCTTTATCTTTTCAATGTGAAACTGCAAAGAGAATGCTTGCTGGCGGCTGCTTTTATTTACTGCACACTGGGCGCTTTTGCCCAGAACACTATCGGCATTCCACAGATCGTAAACTATGGTAAGCAGCAATATGCCGCCGGTAGCCAGAACTGGAACATCACGCAGGACAAGAATGGCATCATGTATTTCGCCAATAATGATGGCTTGTTGAGTTTTGATGGCAGGTTCTGGAGAATGTATAAACTTCCCAACAAAACCATTGTTCGCTCAGTTGCGGTTGATGGATCTAACAAGGTGTATGTTGGTGGACAGGGAGAGATCGGTTTTTTTTCTTCAGCAGCAGATGGTGAGTTGGAGTACACTTCGCTCAATGGATTGATCCCCCGGAAGGACAATGATTTCGCGGATGTATGGAATATTTGTTTCTACCAGCAAAAGGTTTTTTTCAGGGCCAATAAAAAAATATTGGAATATGATGGCATAAAAGTGACCGTTCATAACAGCACGAACTGGGGTTTGCTCGCAGCTGTGAACGGTCAATTGCTGGCCAATGAGTATGATAAGGGTGTTGTCTATTATTCAAACGGCGAATGGCTCCCTAAAATAAAAGCCGGTCAATTGCCAACAGACAATTTACTGATCAGGGCCGCACTTCCATTGGCAAAAGACAGTACATTATTGGTGTCGCTGATGCACGGGTTATTTATTCTGCACGGTGATACTGTTTCAGCATTTGTTACACCCGATATTAAAACCGCGGCAGCAAAAAGTATTTCATCCGCCTGCATGATCTCCGGCGACAGGATCGCTTTATCAACCAATCTCGGCGGCTGTATCATTATTAATAAGCAGGGAAAATTCATCCAGCGATTCACCAAACAGGAAGGTATCCAGAATAATAATGTGTTGAGTGTGTTATTGGATAAAGACAAGAATCTCTGGCTGGGACTTGATAATGGTATCGACCTCGTCACTTACAGTAATGCTATCCGTAATATTTTTCCCGATAAAGAAGACCGTAACGCTGGCTACACCTCTACTATTTATAATGACGCCTTATACCTGGGTGTATCAACAGGGGTTTATCGGATACATCTTGACAGTCTCTTGAAAGATATCAGTTACACGATCGGGTCCTTCGATTTTGTTGAGAATTCGCAGGGCCAGGTTTGGAACCTTTCCCCGGTGAATGGGCGATTGCTGATGGGGCATAATAAAGGCGCTTATATTATTGAAGGAAATAAGGCCGTTCCGCTTAATACAAAAACTGGTTTCTGGGGATTTCAACCATTATATAATATGCGGCCCTCATCCGTGATGGTGGCAGGAACTTATAATGGAATCAGTTTCGCCAACTATAATAATGGTATTATTTCAGATCCGGTTGTGAACTCGCAGGTTGAGTCGGCCCGTTTTGTTGCGATAGGAAAGGATATTATCTGGATAGCCCACCCTTATAAAGGGGTATATAGTATCAACTTTGATAATAATGGTATTAAAACGGCTTCGAGATATAGCGACCCTAAAAAGATATTATCCGGCAATCATAATAAGATATTCAAGCTAAAGGACAGGATCATTTTAACCACCGATAATGGCATATTTGAGTATGATGAAAATCAAAAGGACTTTGTTCATTCGGAATGGCTGGAAAAACAAATAGGTCAATCGCCCGTCAGTTATATCAAGGAAGATGCAGCAGGTAATATCTGGTTCTGCCGTGACAGGAAGGTAGCCGTACTGGATCGCTCTTTCAAAGAACACAAGATCATTTCAATCCCCGAGATAGACGGACGTATTATGGCCGGTGGGTTTGAGAACATAACGGTCATTGATAATAGCAATGTGTTAATAGCTGCTGAAAAAGGTTTTTTTCA
>DASVNY010000036.1:0-5593 GCA_036383615.1 Chitinophagaceae bacterium | reverse complement strand
CGCAGGCACTTTGATGTCTTTCAGGTCGAGATGTTCATCCACATCAAAAGTAAATTCAACTTTATCACCAAACCGCATTTTCTCTAGCTGGGTATAAAGGCGGCAGGTCTCCAATTCTTCATACAAGCTCACTTCTCGTCTATCCGAATTTTGAAAAAGGGTCCGTATCAATTTTGAAAAAGTGGTAAGATAACCGGCGGCTCTATCATTTTGTCCTTTATTGATTAGTGATTTAATAGAATTCAGGCTATTAAAAATAAAATGAGGGTTCATTTGCGCCCGAAGGGCACGTGCTTCCAGCTCTAACAGTTCTTTTTCATGAGCTATTTTTTTCTGCTCATTTTTTCGAACAGTGTTTATCCTCCACCGGATAAGAAAAAATAACAGGCTCACTGAAAGAATTATATACAATGACCTGAACCACCAGCTTCTCCAATAAGGTGGCAGCACCCTGAATGAAAAAGAAGCCGATTCACCCCATACGCCATCGGGGCTCATTGCTTTTACTTTGAATGTGTAGCTTCCTTCATCAATATTCCCGAAAGTAGCAGACGACTGGTTAGTAACAGAGCTCCAGTCCTTATCATATCCTTCAAGTTTATACTGGTAACGAATCTGGTCGGGCCTGCTTGTTTCGATTACAGCAAACTCAATGGCGATATTATTATGCCTGTAAGGTAATTGAAGGTTTAATGGAACAGGGTAATACCTGCTTATACTATCAAATCGCAGATCCTTGTATTTAGCTCCTAAGCTATCACGGAATGTTTGGGACCGGGGAGTAGCATAAAACAAATTCTCTTCGGTTTCAATAGCAGAGCCCATATAATTACCACTATCAGCAGGCAAAGGCTCACGGTCATATAACAATTTGTACCAGCCCGGTTCATCATTATTGATCTTTATTCCCTGGATCATCACCGCTGGCTGATCCGGGTTTTTGCGAACTGCCGAATAATCAAATTTGACGAGATCATGACCAGTGCCGCCCCAAATCATTCCTTTGCTGTCAGCAAACATAGCCTGGCCGTTCATATCCGGTATGGCATAACCTGTTTTTTGGTTATACTGCTCAAGGTCCGTTGCTACTATTTCTTTACCCGGCATCAACCCGTTTTTTATGATCGTAAGACCAAAATTGGTTCCGACAATAATGTTCTGCCGGTTATCTTCTACAATATCATAAACAACATTATTGGCAAGTCCTTCCAGTGTGGTGAATTTTTCAAATATCCTGCCTGGCAATTTTTCTCCAGCATTTATTTTCTCAATCACCTCTTTTCGTAAAATACTTACCCCGTGATAGCTGGTACCGATCCAAATATTTCCCTTGCTATCTTTTTTCATACAGAGTACCCGGTTTTCTGTGATCCCCTGTGCCGTATCAAAATTGATAAAGGACTCTCCGTCAAACCGGCTTATTCCCCTGCCATAGGTAGCGATCCAAAATCCGCCTGCATCGTCATTAATGATCGATCTTATATTGTTACTCGGGAGTCCTTGTTTTACGGAATAGATGGTCATTGATTGGCCATCAAATTTTACGAGCCCCCCGTTCTCAATTCCAAACCACAGGTTGCCCGAAGGATCTTCGGTCACACACCGAACTTCATCATTCGGTATGCCATGAAGTTTATTATAATTGGTAAAGCTGCTGCCGTCATAGCAGGTAAAGCCGTTATTGGTGCAAAACCAAATATTTCCTTTTGTATCCGGGTAGATATAATTGACCCTGTTTTGAGCAAAGCCCTGGTTCCAGGTAAAATTTTTAAATGAACGGCCATCATATTGATAAATACCTCCTGCATTCGGGCCGAGCCAAAGATTGCCGCTCTTATCCTCCGCTATACTTACAATATAATGATTGGCTAATCCTTGTTCCGTTGAATAATGAGTAACAGCTGAACCTTCATACTTCGTTGCCCCTCCTCCTTCGGCGCCGAACCATAAATTACCATTCTTATCTTCTGTGATAGTTATTACAAAATCACTGGCAAGCCCCTGTTTTTTTGTAAGATTCTCAAATGAATGTCCATTGTATTTGCTTACACCTGTTCCATAAGTACCCATCCAGATATTCCCATCCTTGTCTTCTTTTAAAGAAGTTATGTTATTGCCTACCATCCCATCGGCAACAGTAAAGTTGGTAAACGTCTTACCATCATATCTTGAAACACCGTTGGCGGTTCCAAACCATAGATCACCTTTCCTGTCACAAATAATACTTCGCACAAAATCATTGACCAGGCCATCGGCGCTTGTTATCGAATAAAATTTTTTCCCATCATACCGGCTAACACCTCCATTGGTGGCAAACCAAAGATTTCCTTTTTTATCCGGCACAATACATTTTACCCAGCTATTCACCAGGCCCGAATCAGTTGTAAAAGGAGTAAAGGATGTTCCGTTAAAGCAACAGGCCCCTTTTGCATCCGTACCTACCCAAAGATTTCCTTTTTGATCTATAGTAAGCGCTCTTACTTCATTATCCAATAGCCCCTCTGCGGTGCTGTAACTTGTCATTGCTCTGCCATCATATTTAATCAACCCGCATCCTCCCATGCCCAGCCAGGTATTTCCATCCTTATCTTCTGTGAAAGCTCTTACATCATTACAATTAAGATCGGTGAATGTTACTGCCGATCTGCCATCAAATCTTGTAACACCTCCACCATGGGTGCCAAACCACAAATTGCCTTGTTTGTCCTGGAAGCTGCTAAAAACACTATGCGCCTCGAGACCTTCTTCATTACTGAATTTTGTCATTGCTACAAAAAAATCAGCCGGATAACTAACCGGTGGAACTATTTTTAATTTTCGTTCCCAATTAGCTGTTTTGAAATTAATAAAGCCACTGTCCTTAGCTGGTATCCTGATCCTTTGCGGTTGGGGACATGTATCCAGGTTAATAATATGCGGCGTGCCTGCAGGTATAAATACAGGTTTCTTTATTACCTGGTCATTTTGGGGAGAAGATGATGATCTTATCCGGGTTTCTTTGCAGGAAAAAAAACAGGCAAGCAGCATTAAAAAAAGTATCGGGAATATTTTTTGCAAGTGGTAGCCTTATTTTGATTTGTAACCGATCTGCTCCTACTAAATTACTAATCCAACCTTAGATCCATACCCGGTAATTGGCAGATAACTTTTCCCGCCTGATAGTTATACACTTTCGTCTTTTATTCAGGGAGGGGCCAGCACATCATTAATATTTACCAGTTCACCTGCCACAACTACAAAGCAGGAAAGGGTTACTACAAAACAGTAAAACCGGCTGGCATATCTATACTGTAGTTTAGTCTCTATAAACAAAGCAACATGAAAAAGATAGCTTTCCTTGTCTTGCTTATCGCCCTTTTCACAGGAGCTTTTAGCCAGCAAGTCAGTCAGTCTGCCTCCTTTGCTGAAAAAGACTATCTAAAAAAAAGCAGGAGCCAAAAGACCTGGGCCTGGATACTCACCGGCACAGGGGTAGCCGTAGTAACGATTGGTCTCTTAACACAGGACTATGTTGATGCAATTACAGGTATTGCGGAAGAGAAAAATAGTGCCTCCCCCATCGTGTATGTAGTGGGAGGTTCCTGCATAACGGGTGGCATTATTTTATTTGCGGCTTCAGCAAAGAACAAGAAAAAGGCCATGAGTGGTTCTGTCATTTTGAAGATGGAAAGAACGGCTATAGCTTTTGAAAACTCCCCTGTATTGAAAACCTATCCTGCAGCCGGGATACGAATAAACCTTTAACAGAAACAATGCTATTTATTCAATCATTTATTAAATAATTTTTTACCTTAAACTTTTATGTTATGAAAAAAATTTCCTGCATTATTATTTTGGGTGTTATCCTCCTTGCCAGCTGTAAAAAAGATAAGGACGACTCCTCAAAAACTGAGATCTTAACTAATGGCTCCTGGAAAATAACAGCCATTATGGTGGATGAAGACGGCAATGGAAGCTATGAAACAGACGAATATGCAATCATGCCTTCCTGTGTTAAAGACAATTACCTCGTATTTAAAACAGGCGGTGACCTGGAACTGAATGAAGGCGTGAGCAAATGCGATGTTACTGATCCGCAAACACAAACAACAGACTGGTCACTTTCGCAAAATGAAACAAGAATAACTATTGACTCCGACGAATATATTATTGATGTATTAAACAGCTCCACGTTGCGGGTAAAAGATGATGTGCCTGCTTATGGAATGATGATCACACTTACGAAACGCTAATATATTCAGTACCTTGTTTCTTAAATCCATTAAAGTCAATATGAAAAAGATACTCTTTATACTTATTGCTTTCAGTAGTTGTAAAAAGGATTCATCGTCACCAACAGTATCATTCCAGGTAAAGGAGGCAGTAAGCGGTGCTCCTGTTGCCGGGGCCACCGTTTATTTAAACCGATGTGCCAATGCAGGTTGTGCTTTTGGAACGGTTACGGAATTTACCGGCACCACCGATGACAAGGGCATATGTAAGGTGCCCCAGGACAAATGGGATAAAATACCTGTATGGAATGATGCCATCCGGATATATAAGCAGAATTACTGGTCGGAAATATTTTTAAAAGCCAATTCGGTAACTGTAGTTCCGGCCGGATGGGTAAGATTGCGGGTGATAAAAGGAGGTAGTTACCCGGCAGGTTCTATCCTCGATATTAAATTAACACCTCAAATAAACCTGGCAGGTACGGCTCTTTACGTCAATGAAAGTTCGTATCAATTTAATGCAGCGGCCGATAGCACAATCCGCTTTATGTGCTTTGGTAATCAAACCAATAAAATCGACTGGCGGGTAATATCAAACAGCACTGTATTAAATAGCGGAACATGGAACCAGTCGGTACCAAGGCTGGATACCGTAAGCGCCACACTTAATTACTGATCAGTAAGAGCACACTCTCTACCGGATCCAGGCAATAAAAGCACAACTACCATTGAGCCGGTTGTGCTTTTACTATTTTCCACATAACGGATAAAATTTATATTTACCCATATTTTTGCCTGCTATGAGAAAACTGCCATTGCTTACCGTGCTGCTATTATGCAGCTTTTTTACTTTTACTATTAATGCCCAGGTGATCAATAACCTGTTTCAACCAAAAAATAGTTTATCCGGCGATTACCGCAGGGTTGCTTCCAAATACCAGGCTCTTGAAATCAATTCTCAAAATTTAAGAAGCCTGCATGATGATCAACCTGCATCTTTTCAATTAGAATTGCCTTTCGAAAATGGCCAATTAAAACTCCAGTTGAAAAAAGCGCATATCACTTCTGAAAACTTTTCAGTTGTGGAAGCTTTGCCCGGCGGTCAACGCAGGGTGATTGATTATTCTGCTGGAATCTTTTACCAGGGTAAGATCGAAGGAAAAACAAATTCATTTGCCACCATCAGCATTTTCAAGGACCAGGTGATGGGCATTATTGCTGATGAGCAAAGCAATATTGTATTAGGAACGATTGAAAATAACGGGAGAGCAACGAATGAGTATGCCATGTATCGCGAAAAGGATCTTGCTGTTCCAAATCCTTTTAGTTGCGGCACGAGTGAAATTCAGGTGGAGGCAGGTCCTGTATCCAATCCGTGTTAT
>DASVNY010000035.1:0-5144 GCA_036383615.1 Chitinophagaceae bacterium | reverse complement strand
ATAATGAGTGTTGGCCGCACAATTATTAAACTCTTAACCTTCAAGATCAGCAGGCAGGAATTGCTGCTGTTGGATAACCGGCATTTAGCCGCGGGCATTATCGGAACATGGCTTGTGGGCATGGGTCGCTATTGGGATGATCCCGGCGCTAAACTATTGCAGCATCTAGGTCTCGGTTCCGTGATATACATATTTTGCCTGTCGGCCTTTATCTGGCTGATCGTTCTTCCATTCAAACCAGCAGGATGTACCTATAAAGCTGTTCTGACTTTTGTAAGCCTTACTTCTTTCCCGGCTTTATTATATGCTATCCCTGTAGAAAGATTTTTTTCCATCGGCATTGCAACAAGATTGAATGTTTGGTTCCTGGCAATAGTCGCCACCTGGCGATTGGCCCTCCTGTTCTTCTATTTAAGAAGATTTGCGCAATTACCTTCTTACCTGGTAACTACTGTGGCCCTGTTGCCCGTTTGTCTTATTGTAACAGCGCTCAGCATCCTGAACCTGGAAAGAGTGGTATTTAATATAATGGGAGGATTGCGGGAGAACAACGCTAATAAAGGCGCTTATATGGTAGTGCTTGTATTAACAGTTATCTCTGCCATACTTGCTTTACCGCTACTTATAATTTACATAAAGGGCATTATGAGCGAAAGAAAGAAACGGTTATCATAAAGCAATCACATCAATAACTGCTTCTGCATTTATCGGGCCATAGATATGCGGAAAAGTATCCTGAGTAGATGGCGACCATTCCTGCACATAGCGGTGAGTGAGTTTATCAGTATCAATTACCAATTTCACCAGGCTTGTTTTGCCTGCAAAATATCTTTCCAGCACACCAGCCACCTGGTGCTCTTCACTGCAATGAATAAACCCTTCTGTTTGTAAAGAAGGCGCTTCATAAAAGCCAGTTGCTTTTGCGGCATTCCATTCAGAAGCAGTCGTTACATGATAAATGATTGGCATTATAGAATTCTGGGGATTTTTTGTTCCAATAATAAAAGATCAGCTAATACAATTGCTGTAACAGCTTCAAGCACCACCGGCACCCGCAATGCAATACAAAGATCGTGACGGCCCTTAACCGAAGTAATTTCCACTTGCTGTGTTTCCCAATTCAGTGTTGTTTGCTCTTTGGGCGTGGATGAAGTGGGTTTGATAGCAATGCGAAAAACCAATTCATTTCCATTAGTGATGCCGCCTACTACGCCACCGGCATGATTCGTTCTTGTTTTGCCTTCCATATTCTCTATCGCATCGTTATGCTGGCTGCCAAACATTTTTGCAGCGGCGAAACCGGTTCCGAATTCAATACCTCTTACAGCAGGAATGGAAAACACCGCATGGCTCAAAACAGATTCTGCTGAATCAAAGAATGGTTCCCCCAGGCCAACTGGCAAACCACTTACCCGGCATTCAACAATTCCTCCGATTGAATCTTTGTTATCAATAGCTTTTTGTAATCCTTTTTCGAGGTCCGCTTCTCCACCTATCTCCAATATTTTTGATTGAACAACGGATTCTTTCATTAATTTTTTTGCAATCACACCGGCCGCAACTAATGCCACCGTCAACCTTCCGCTGAAATGACCACTGCCACGATAATCTTCAAAGCCACCGAATTTTTTCTTTGCCACAAAATCTGCATGACCGGGACGGGGAAAATCTCTCTGTTTTTCGTAATCGCTGCTTCTCGTGTTCTTGTTCTCAAACAAAATAGTGATAGGCGCACCGGTGGTGTGATCATTAAACAAACCACTTTTGAAAATAGGAAAGTCTTCTTCCTGTCTGGGTGTAGTTCCTTTTTGCGTTCCACCTTTTCTTCTTTCCAGATCAGGTAAAAAATCATTGGTGGTTAATGATAAGCCTGCAGGGCATCCATCAATTACAATCCCGGCTGATTCGCCATGCGATTCACCAAAAATGGAAACACGAAATATGCGACCGAATGAGTTCAAGGTTGGTTAATTAGTTTATTAGGTATTAGGGCTAAATGGTAAAGATACATTAGCACCCAGCGATTTCAAATCTTTATAAAAATCAGGGTAGGATTTTTTTACAGCCATTGCTTCTTCGATCACCGTTTCACTATTTCCCCTTAAGGCTGCAACAGCACAGGCCATAGCGATACGGTGATCATGGTGAGAGTGAACATCAGCGCCTTTTATAATGCCTCCGCCATGAATGATCATCAGGTCATCTTCGAGATCTATTGTCACACCCATTTTATCAAATTCATCCTGCAATGTAATAGCACGATTACTCTCTTTATGAGTTAACCGGCTTACACCTTTGATCGTCGTTTTTCCTTTGCAATAAGCAGCCAACGCAACCAAGGGTGGAAAAAGATCGGGGCAATCGGTAGCATCAAAATAAAAACCATTCATTCGTGATTGATGAATGCGTATCCCTTTTGCTTCGATAGCGATGCCTGCGTTGGCAGCCATCATTGCATCCATAATAGCCCGGTCTGCCTGTGTAGATGTAAGATCAAGTCCACGAACAGTTATAGGACCTGCAATAGCCCCGGCAACAAGTAAGAATGCAGCACCGCTCCAATCGCCTTCGACAGTGTATTGGTGAGTGAGGAGTGATGAGTGATCAGTGGGTTCAGTATGAAAGATGAATTCTTCATAATTTCTATTTTCCGGAACACGCATTCCAAACTTTTTCATCACATCTAATGTGAGATCGATATAAGGTTTGCTTTTTAGATCCCGCACTTTAATTGAAATGGCCGAACTATCGGCGTCTTCGGAAGTCCCTCCTGCGGAGGGGTTTGGGGAGGCTGAATAAGCCATTAGCAACCCCGTAAGAAACTGCGAACTTAATGAGCCATCCACTTCAATATTTGCCGGAATCAATGGACCCTGGACAGTCATTGGCAACTTCCCTTCATTGCTTTTTATTTTAACTCCCAGCTTTGGCAATATCTCATCAAAGAAATCCATTGGTCTTGTTACCAAACTTCCTGACCCATTTATGGTGATCTCTTTTTCACTCAAAGCAACTATTGGGGTAAACATTCTTATACTCAAACCTGATTCACCGCAATTGATCGTCAATGGCGAATGGTGAGTGGTGAATGGGAGACCGGAATTATCAATTATTAATTCTTCATTATTAACTTCAGCAGATGCACCTAATGTTTTAATAATGCCGATCGCAGCTTTATCATCATTACTATGTCCCGGGTTATAAACTGTACTTATTCCTTTCGATAACAATGCCGCAGCACAAGCTCTTTGCATCGAGCTTTTAGAAGCAGGGGCCTGGATCGTTCCTTTCAATTGTGACGGATGTATTGTTACTTTCATTATAATTCTCCAATGATCTTTTCTAATTGTTTTAATGAAATTGATTTTACCACTCCTTTACCAATTTTTTCCAGCAACACATAGTTCATTTCCTTTTTTTCTCTTTTCTTATCCATCTTCAGCACATCAAACACTTTTTGCTTGTCAAATGCCGCATACGTTGGAAGATTGTATTGCTCCAATGCTTTCGCTACTTTACTGGTTTGCTTAAAGCCGGTGAGTTGCTCGGAAATACGACAGGCACAAACCATCCCGATCGAAACAGCATGCCCGTGTGATAACTCATACTGGTTCTCCAGTGCATGCCCGAGTGTGTGCCCGAAATTCAATAACCTTCTATCCCCTTTTTCAAACTCATCTTTCTGCACCAGCTTTGTTTTGATGAGCGCATTTTGCTGCACCAGTTCGCAAATGGTTTTCTGCCGGCTTTGATAATGTTTTAATGATCGTTTCTCCAGCTCGGCAAACATCTTCGCGTCTTTTATACAGGCATGCTTGATGATCTCGGCAAAACCATTTTCCCACTCTGCCTGTGGCAATGAGTTCAGGAAAACCATATCATGCAATATAAACGAAGGCTGCCTGATCACTCCCACCATATTCTTATACACTCCCACATCGATACCATTCTTTCCACCAATCGAAGCATCCACCAATGCCAGCAATGAAGTGGGAATAAATCCAAAACGGATGCCACGCATATACACCGATGCTATATAGCCGGTGATATCTGTGACCACGCCACCGCCGATTCCAACGAGTGTTGTCTTTCTGTCGGCCTGCATTTCGATCAATTGCTCTATCACTGCATCTACTGTTGCCTGCACTTTCTGATCCTCTCCCGGCTTCAATACAATAGCATCCCAGCCTTTGAATCGTTTGGTATGGGCATTGTAAACATTCTCATCTGTTATTAAGATCGTTGAATTGGGATCAACGATCTTCTTTAAGTGGCTAATACCGTTCGCCAGGTAATAATCAACAGACGAAGCGGAGAATTTATAAGTGGCTTTTTTCATGTAGTGCAACTATAAGCTATAAACTAAAAAACAGGAACAATAAGCAACGATCATGCGTCCATCACTTTTTTCTGGTGGTTGATACTTTCCATGTGAACGGCATCCAGGTATTTTGTAACAAACTCCTTGCTCAGGCCGATCTTATCGCCTTTTTGAAAGGCTCTTTCCAATATTTCGTTCCAGCGATTGGTTTGCAGGATCGTGATATTATTATTCTTTTTGTAAATACCGATCTGTTCTGCAATTTTCATCCGTTGACCCAGTATCTGCATCAGTTCATCATCAAGATGGTTGATCTGCTGACGCAATTGCTCCAATGCCTGGTGAAATTCTTCAGAAGCCGTATTCTCTTTTCTCCAGATTATTGCATCCAGCATTTCATTCAGTTTCTCCGGTGTTACCTGTTGCTTGGCATCGCTCCATGCATTGTCCGGATCAATATGGCTTTCCACCATCAACCCATCATAGTCAAGATCGATCGCTTTTTGCATCGTATCCAGTAAAATATCCCTGCGTCCGCAGATATGTGAAGGGTCATTGATCATCATCATATCAGGGTTGCGGCGTTTCATTTCAATAGCGAGGTGCCACATCGGCGCATTGCGATATTCTGTATTACCGTAGGTATGAAACCCGCGATGGATCAACCCGATTTGCTTCACGCCCATTCTTGCTACTCTTTCCACAGCACCACTCCATAATTCAAGATCAGGGTTCACCGGGTTTTTTATCAACACCGGCACATCCACACCTCTTAATGCATCAGCCACTTCCTGCACGCTAAAAGGGTTCACGGTTGTCCTGG
>DASVNY010000034.1:0-3724 GCA_036383615.1 Chitinophagaceae bacterium | reverse complement strand
CCAAATGCTTTGTCCAATCTTCATCTGTTCGATAAAAATCTTTTCTTACACCGCTTGTATGATGGCCGAGTAACGGCACCTGCGCATGAACGAGATAAGGTTTTCTTTCACGACGAACAAACTCACACACCTGTTTCATTACACTATAGGATGCTTCAAAATCACTGCCATCAACCTGTATGCGGTTCATTCCTTTGAACCCGGCAGCAAATTCAAACGCATTCATGGCTCTTGCTTCTTCGGCGGTCACACTGATCCCCCAGTTATTATCCTGAACCAAATAAATTATAGGCAACTGTTTTAATACAGCAAATTGAAAAGCTTCGCTCACTTCACCTTCTGTTACACTTGCATCACCTAAAGAACATATTACCACAGGCAAGTCACCATTTGTTCCTTTCTGTAATTTAGCAGCATCTGTTTGTTCCCAATACTGAACTCCCTGTGCAATACCCGTTGTAGGTATCACCTGCATTCCCGTTGCGCTGCTTTGGTGAATAATAGTCGGCTTATCTTCTCCTCTATAGTTTGGATGATTATAGTATTCTCTTCCCCCTGTAAAAATATCCCCGCCTTTTGCGAGTAGCTGCAGCATTTGCTCATAGGGTGTAAAACCCAAACCAAGCAAAAGGCTCTCATCACGATAATAGGGGCTTACATAGTCTTGTGGCTGCAATTGAAAAGCGGTCGCTAATTGTATCGCTTCATGCCCACGTGAAGTAGAATGGACATAT
Source organism: Chitinophagaceae bacterium (assembly GCA_036383615.1). Lineage (GTDB taxonomy): Bacteria > Bacteroidota > Bacteroidia > Chitinophagales > Chitinophagaceae > CADEDV01. The sequence goes on along the minus strand of DASVNY010000034.1, from coordinate 2,990 downwards.
TTGCAAATGGAACGATTAGACTCATAGGTTTCGGCCATTTGTTTCGCCAGGCTCATCAGGCGGTAGCCTTTCAATAGTATTGATGGGTCGATCATGTATAGCAAGCGGTAAAGGAGCAAAAGTAAGGGAAAGGTTTCAGCAGCTAATTAAAAGGGTGAACCAAAAGTAAAATGTAGGTGCTGAGAATTGCCTGAGTAAAAACTGTCGCTCCTGGCCGGATAAAAAGAGGGTGTATCAAAGTATGATACACCCTTACCTTGAGCAGTTGGTTTGTGTTCTTATTTTACTTCGAGTGAAAACATACTGTCGTCTTCAATAAAACCTTCGAGCTCATCTCCCTCTACCACTTCACCCACACCTGCTGGTGTTCCGGTAAAAATGATATCGCCAATATTCACAGAAAAATAGTTGGAGATGTAAGCCACGATCTTATCAAAGTTGTGGATCATATTGGTTGTATTGCCCTGTTGCACCAGTTCTTTATTCTTATAAAGGCAAAAGTTGATGTCTTTTTTATTTTTAATATTGGTGAAGGGTATCCACTTTCCTATCACAGCCGAGTTATCCCATGCTTTTGCTTTTTCCCAGGGAAGACCTTTTTCTTTTAATTCATTCTGAATATCTCTTGCTGTAAAATCAATACCGGTTGTTACGGCATCGTAGTATTTAGCGGCAAACTTTTCTTGTATATATTTTCCGTTCTTGCTTATACGCAGAACCAACTCACATTCATAATGCAGTTCATTAGTGAATTCAGGATAGTAAAATGGAGTATGTGGCTGCAGGAGAGCACTCTTCGGTTTCATGAAAATGACAGGCTCTTCGGGAATTTCATTACCCAGCTCTTCAGCATGCGCAGCATAGTTACGGCCAACACAAAAGATCTTCATAAACAGGCTTGTTTGTTATAAATACATCGGATACATTACTTGATAGGGCTGTTCATCCCATATATTCAGTGGCAATCAGTATGTCTATTGGATTTATTGCGGCGATAGCCGAAAAATAGGTCAGGGCTGCTAAAGTAAGTAATCAATCTGATTTATCATAGCGAAAATTCTTTATTATTTACCTGGTTCATAGCTGTGGCTATGCCTTGTGTGGCAAAGGTTTCAATCACTTCTACAGACTTGCCGATCTTTAGCGCTACAAGGGATTCTTCTTCCTTTGTCCACTTTCCTAATACAAAATCAGACTGGTGACCCTTTGGATAATCATTACCGATACCAAACCTGAGCCGGGGATATTCGGTTGTGCCCAGCAATTCATGTATGCTTTTTAATCCATTATGTCCTCCATCACTGCCTGAAGGTCTTACACGAAGTTTGCTTAATGGCAGGGCCAGTTCATCCACGACAACCAGCATGTTCTCTAATGAAATATTTTCTTTATCCAACCAGTATTTTACTGCTTTGCCGCTAAGGTTCATAAAGGTGGTTGGACAAATACAGGTAAAATTTTTCCCTTTCCATTTCACGGCAGCTACATAAGCCAGGCGCCCGGTTTGAAATTGTCCGTTATGTTTTTGTACAAAAGCATTCGCCACATCAAAACCGATATTGTGTCTTGTGTGGGCATATTCATTGCCAATATTCCCGAGACCGACGATTAGGAATTTCATGTTTTACCAGTTGGAGAAATTAGTAATTGGTTGCTCCAAATAAATTAATCAACCACAAAATACACCTGATCCTATAAAAAAACCCCGACAAAATATCGGGGTTAATGAATATTTGTTGCTGACAATTATTTCTTTGCTTTGTCTGCAGCAGCCGGTGCAGCAGCCGCAGCGGCAGGAGCAGCAGCACCTGCAGCAGGAGTAGCGGCTTCTTCCTGCTTCAATTGTCTTGTCAATACCACAGATGCAATTGGAATACGGGGGGAGTTCAGAATTTCATAATGCTCTTCTTTCACATCTTCCACCCTGATATTACCATTCAGATCCAATTCATCAATAGGAACTTCGATCTGCTCTTTCAGGTGTTTGGGATAGGTCTTTACTTTAAGTGATTTCATTTTGGTGATAAGCTTACCACCATCCTTTACTCCTTTTGATGCTCCGGTGAACTTCAGGGGAATATCAGCGATCACTTTTTTGTCTTCCACTAACTCAAGCAGATCGATATGGATCAGCGTATCATCTATTTTGTCAAACTGCAGATCCTTCATGATGGTTCTATAAACTTTACCATCTAAATTAATTTCAGCGATCTGGAAGCTTGGTGTATAAACTAAATTTTTGAAAGCTGCAAGAGGAGCATAAAAGCTGATCTCTTGTGAGCCGCCATAAATTACACCAGGCACCAGTTCCTGAGAGCGGAGTTGTCGGGTGGCGCTTTTGCCGAATCCGGTCCTCAGTTGTCCTTCGATTGTAATTGTTTTCATCTCTATGTTTGTTTAATTGTTTACTTGTTTATTCGTTTACTGGTTTATTTGTTTACTCGTTTGTTAGCACTGACTGTAGCCCCTACCAACTGACCAATTAACTAATTAACCAATAAACTATTTATCCCTTCTCTGCGAATGAATGAACAAGCTGGTGATACTCTTATTCTCAAACGCGTTTCTTATTGCTACCGCGAACAGTTCTGCTACTGATATCACTTTGATCTTCTCGCTTTCCTTTTTTACAGGTATCGTATCGCAAACGATCAGTTCTTCCAGCACACTGTTCTCAATGTTCTCATATGCCTTGCCGCTCAATACAGGATGAGTGATCAATGCTCTCACTGTACGGGCGCCTTTTCTTTTAAAAGAGCTGCACTTTTGGCCAGGGTTCCACCGGTATCGCAGATATCGTCAATGATCACGATATCCTTGTTAGTCACATCTCCTATCACCACCATGCTTGCGATCTCGTTGGCCCTTTTACGGTGCTTATCACAGATCACCATTTCTGCACTAAAGTAACTGGCGATCTCCCGGATGCGGTTGGTAGCTCCCACGTCAGGGGCCGCAAAGGTAAGGTTTTCAAGTTTCAGATTCTCTAT
>DASVNY010000033.1:0-2344 GCA_036383615.1 Chitinophagaceae bacterium | reverse complement strand
GCTATTCCTTTTATTTTTACTGGTCGCTTATTTTCCAGTGCTGCTTCCCTTCTTTCATTTAAAGAATGATATACTCACGCAGAACCTTCCTACCCGTTTTGTTTTTGCCGAAAGTCTTTACTCGGGATATGAACCTTTCTGGAATCCTTTTTTACATTATGGCAATCCACAGTATGGCGATATGAATAATGGATTCTGGAACCCTGTTCAATGGCTGATCGGCGCAACGACTGGATATAACATATATAGTATCACCTTCGAAGAGTTGTTTTACATTCTTATTGGCGGATGGGGGATGTATAAATTGTCAAAAGAATTTTTCAATAAGAACATAGCTCTCATTACTGGTCTTGCTTATATCTGTTGTGGCTACATTACAGGACATCTTCAATATCTCTGCTGGATCACCGGCACGGCTTATTTCCCATTCGTATTGCTGTATTTCATTCGCATCAACAAACACCCTTTGATCAAAAACTTCCTCTGGGGGGGTATTGCCGTATTTCTTTTCGTCGCTTCCACTCACCCGGGACTTATCATAGGCGCGGCTTACTTTTTCGCATTTGCGCTGCTGATCATTTATTTCAACAGGAAAGGTTTTGCCGAAGAGTTGTATCATCAAAAATTCTGGCTAATGAACCTGTTGTTCCTTTTTATCGGCTGCGCTCTGTCACTGGTTGTTATTGTAAGTAATGTTGATGTGCTGCAATATATTTCAAGAGGCGATAAAGTTTCACTGGAACAAACGCTATGGGCACCTACTACTATACAATCTTATATTTCAACGCTGCTCCCCCTGCCCGTTCATAAATCCGGTTTCTTTAACACCGACATAGGAATGCGGAATGTTTATATCGGGCTGGCTCATTTTGTGGGTCTTATTTTACTTTTCCGATATGCAAATAGGAAAATTCTTCTTTCAATTTTTATACCTCTCTTATTTTTTATTCTCTTATCCGCAGGAGGGTACTTTAAAACCATTGCCTGGAATTTTTTGCCATTCATCGGTTATGTGAGGCTCAATGGGGAGTTCACCTATTTTGTTATACTTATTTTATTATTTGCGGGAGCTGCAGGTTTGAGTTGTTCTTTATCTAACAATGTTGACGACAGGAAAAAAATATTGTCGATCCTGAAATGGTGCTGCCTGGCCATCGCTGTAGTAGTTGTATTATTGTCAGTTACCACCCGCTCATCGATAGTATTCGTTGAAACAATACCGGGTGGTTCTTTCAAAAGCAATATCAAATCAGTTGTTGACAACCTCAGTATCTGGGACCTGTTTTTTCTACAGGCTGTCATACAGTTATTTTGCCTCTACTTGCTAAGAAAATGGATAGCTAACAAGAAAAGGCTGCTTACTATTCTTTGCCTGAATCTCGCCATCATCACCTGGCTCACGCTGCCATTCACAGGTCTTGGAATGATGTCAAAAAAAGATGTGCAATCCATAATAAATGTTTTTCCAAGAGGTATTTCAACACAGCCGCTTGTTGCAATTAATGAAGCTGAATATATATCACCGGCCGACGAAAGTCAATTCCTGCTCATCGCTTCTTATAGCAAAAAAATTGGCAACCCACAGCCTGATCAATATCCTGTGCAACTCAGATCAAATGTCAACTTTATCCGTGACACCACTTTGTTCCGCTATATCAACAAACAGCCATTTATCTTTCTTAGTTCCGACACAGTCATTAATTCTATAACGAATTATGATTCGGCCACTATCCACGTAATAAGATCAGGACCGGGTTATACAAAATGTATTGTAAAGAATGATAATTCTAAATGGCTAACACTGCTTCAAAATAATTATCCTTATTGGGAGGTGAAAGTAGATGGTAATATTGTTAACCACTATACAGGCTTCAAAACGTTTATCTCAGTACCTATAACAGCAGGAGAACATACAGTTGAGTTTTCATTTGAACCACGAACGATAAAAACAGCTATGTGGGTCAACCTGGCTTTATTGATCCTTAGTTTAACACTACTAAGAACTACCGGCATTGCAAACAAAAGGCTCTTTAAACGGTAATATATCACCCGGTAGCTATCGGGTTTGCAATGGCAGGAAAAAACATAATTCTACGGTGTTTTTCCCTTGGTTTTGCCTGAAATGAGACAGTATATTTATGATGATTAATTAATCAACACCTATGATAACTGTTTAGAGAAGTGGGTATTGTTGTAATCGGCAGATGCTGCCGAAGAGGAGAGTATTTGCTTGAGAAGAAATGGTAGGTGGTGGTGGGGGAGGGCGCTGGGGCGTTGGGAGGGCCCAGCACTGGGCCAAATACTGTTTAAAACCTAAAACCCGATAATTATTGGGTAAGACACT
>DASVNY010000032.1:0-1717 GCA_036383615.1 Chitinophagaceae bacterium | reverse complement strand
CCAAATGTATATTGACCTTCGTGCATCCAGAGCTGTGATCTTTCTTTAAATAAACCGCCACGCATAGAGATCGGAACTTTTCTTACAGAGTCGAACAGGTGATTGAATTGAGCTGAGCCTGCTTGCGGACGACCGGCGTCTGCATAGTTACGGGCAAACATATGTGCCATAGCACTGCTATAACCAAGAAGTTTAACGGCCTGTACATACGCTCCAATATATTGCGGGTACCATTGACCACTTGGTTTCCATGCTTCATTGAAGTATTGAGCAGTGATCGTTGCGCTATGAGCTTCACCGGCATCTTCCTGTGTCGTATAAGAACGGAGAAACCATCTCTTGCTTCTTAATTCGGCTTTGTATTGCGCAAGCTTGATCCCTTTTAGTGAATAACGGTTGTCATCGGTATAAACTGTATTACCGGTTGACCACTTTGCTAAAAGAATAGCTTCAAGATTATCTTTGATCTTATAGTGAAGCGCACCATTCAGTTTTATGTTTTTTGTTTCAGGGTCTATTATATCTCTTTCATGATAACCAGTACGGGAAACAAATTGACCACGTAAAAGCTCGGATGAACCAGGAGGTATAACTCCCATATTCTCCATAATTTTAGCAATAGCTTCAGCATCTTGCGATGTTTCATCACCATACACATTTACACCATCATAATTCGGATCGGTCTGTCTTGTTCCGCCAACCAATTTTCCTGATGTGCCTTCGCGGATATAATCAGTGCTGTCGCCGGCAAGCCAGTCATTGGCGCTCAGATATTGCAGGCCAATTTTAAAAGCAAACTTATTGTTGAACGCTTTTGCCCAACGTAATGAGTAATCATTGTAAGAAGAAAGGGGCCTCTTTTTTTCATCAACATTCATGAAGCCTTGCTTTACCATGATACTTAATCCCTGGTGCTTAAAAGGGTTTTTGCTATTGATAAGAATGGTGCCATTCATCCCGCCGGGTCCATACAAAGCAGAAGATGCACCCGGTAATAGTTCAATGCTTTCAAAATCCAGTTCAGTCAGGCCAACGAAATTGCCGATAAAGAAATTCAAGCCCGGTGCCTGGCCGTCCATGTTATCGGTAAACTGATTTACCCGTGTGCTGCCGCTTCCATTAAAGCCACGACTGCTGGGTGTTGTCATAAGAAGGCCGGAAGTGTTTTTCTCAAAGCCTAACTGTGTAGGGATAATACCATAAGTGTCCGGTGATGCAGAATTTTTTATCAGGTTTTGCCCGATCACACTGACTGTGGCGGTATGATTTAACACACGGCTCACAGCACCTTTGGGAGGTCTGAATGTTACATCGCCAAGAGATTGATATTTTGGTTCAAGCTCAACATAATTCATTGTTCTTTTAAACACTTTTACTTCTGTTTCTTTATAACTGGTGTGAGAAATAATAAGTGTTACAGGCAATGCAGCAACAACCAGCCTGAACTGCCCCATTGAGTCTGCAATTACTCCGGTAGCAGCATCTTTAACTTTTATTGTCGCGCCGGCAACAGGCTCATCTGAACTGCCCCGGGAAATTTTACCGCTGATAGTTAACTGGGCATGACCAACAAATACCCATAAACAGCTGGTAATGATCATTGATAGTATTCTCTTTTTCATAACAAAGCATTTTGGTTGAAACAATTGAGTTTTATTTTATTCAAGTATAGCCAGCAGGCTGATGCCAATAGCATCTTTGCGCACTGGTTGTGAAC
>DASVNY010000031.1:0-1948 GCA_036383615.1 Chitinophagaceae bacterium | reverse complement strand
GCTATCGAGATATTGAACAAAAGCATAAGGAGCGAATACACCTGTTTCCAATTGCTGCCTGACCTGGTTATTCTCTTTTCGCAGTGAATCGATCGCTATATCAAGTTGCCGCAAACTCAACACCCTTGCATTATTTTTATTTACGCTATCAGGTGTGCGACTGCTGAATCCAAGTGTACTCAGGTCGAATTGTTTTTTATATTCTTTAAAACCCATTCGTATAAAATCGGTTCGGGAGCCGCCACGGTTATCGCCTTTTTCCTGGTAGCGCCATCCGTCTTTTAAATTGAATTCGAGGTATCGTTTATCCGCCGACACCCGCATCACGCCGCTTTTTGCAATAATAAAATTATCCTGCAGTGGGTTGCCCTGCTCATATACTATTACATCACGTATGATACTATCATTGGCTTCTTTTTTCCCGATCTTAATAGAGAAACCATTGATACGATCATAAAACACTCCTTCTTTCAGATCAAAAGCCGGTTTAGAAAAAACGATATCACCCAATAAGGTCTTTGATTTTAGATTGGCAACAGGTATTACATAATTCGAAAAAAGGAATGCGATGCCACAGATAAAAAGAGTAAGAATAAATAATGGGCGCATGAACCTGAGCAAGGATATCCCCGCCGATTTGATGGCCACTAACTCAAAGCTTTCTCCCAGGTTGCCAAATGTCATTAGTGAAGAAAGCAGGATGGCAAGCGGCAAAGCCAATGGCACCAATGCAGCGCTTTGATACCAGATAAATTCGAGGATCAAACCGGCGCTTAATCCCTTTCCGACAAAATCATCAATATATAGCCAGAAGAATTGCATCACCAGCACCAATACAGTAATGAAAAAGGTGGCGATGAAAGGACCGATAAAGGCCCGGATGATGAGTTTATCTAATTTTTTGAACACTTACCTTTAAAAAATGAATGCAGCAAAAATAAGGCTTTCGGCAAAGGAGATGGAACTGATCGGTAATGCAGATTGGATTTTAACAAAGAACGGAATACTAAAAAAAGTTCAGGAGCTGCTTGGCGGGTTATTACAGGAACAACAGTCAGTAATTGCAAACTATAAACCTTCCTTACCGGCAGAAGTAGTAGCAATATCTCCTAAAATATCCAAAGGAGAGAACTATAAAGGCCTGCCCTATCTTGTTCTCGATCACCCCCGCTATTTTGATAAAGAAAATTCATTGGCCATCCGCAGTATGTTCTGGTGGGGTAATTTCTTTAGCACAACATTGCATATCTCGGGAAGCTATAAAAGAAGATTTGAGCAGAACATTCTCGGCCATCTTGCTTTATTAAAAGAAGAGTCGCTCTTTATTTGCACGAATAATGAAGAATGGGAGCACCACTTTGAAGCAGGCAATTATGCTGCGATAAATAGCTTACCGAATGAAGCGCTCAACAAATTGGTAACAGAAAAAAGATTTTTAAAACTCGCATACCATATCCCTTTACAACAATGGGATGATGCATTGGAGTTACTGCAAGATCATTTTAATAAACTGCTGAAGCTACTGGTTGATTAATTTCCCAGGCGATGAAAAAGATCTTTCACCTGGTGATCCCACAACAGGCTTTGATCTTTGATATCTTTTTTCTCTGCAAAATCTTTTATCACCAAAATAGTTTGATTGGTGATCTCTGATTTTTCTATGCGGAATTCAAAATATTCATCTTTAGGAGCCGTTTGCCAATGAAACCGTACAAACTTATCCTGCTCGGTTTCTAACAGATCGGCTTTGTCAAAAGAACCATTCCATCCAAAAAAGAATGTGCCATCTCTTTCGTCAACTTTTTCGGCGAACCATTCGCCTAATCCTGCCGGGGTGGAAAGAAACTCATATAAAATGGAAGGGGAACATCTAACCGGGAACTCCAACGTGTATAATTGCTTACTCATCTCTTCTTATTATGATAAATCATTGCGATTGCTGCAATAA
>DASVNY010000030.1:0-3174 GCA_036383615.1 Chitinophagaceae bacterium | reverse complement strand
CATCATTGGATAAAACCTACCTGATGTCCTTTAAAACCTGGCAATATGCATTCACTAATGGCATGAGTTTGGAAGAACAGAAAGCGGCTTATGACGCTAACACGATCCCTGAATCGAAAAGAGCCGCCAGGGGTGGATTATCATTCACTGCCAGGATCGATTTTAAAAAACCGCATCCGCCATTGCTGTTTGTAGCCGGCAGCAGGGATAATATTATTCCATCATCGATAAATAAAAGAAACTTCAAACGTTATAAAGATAAAAGCTCTGTTACGGAGCTTAAAGAATTTCCTAACAATCATTTTGTGGTAGGTCTTCCCAATTGGCAACAAACGGCTGATTATGTTTATAATTGGATGCAGGCACATTAAATAAGGATTAAACAAATTTGTTCCTCTCTTATTTTGGAATGCTAATTGTCCTACCGGGAGCATGCGGCACAAGCGAAAAACATTTCATATTCCCAAGGGCTTTAAGTTTGGACTGATCAGTTCTGTCTTATTGCTGGTGATAGTGGTAGGAGGTGCCTGGTACTGGAATAATAATAAAGGATGGATCATTCGTAATAAGATAGAAGATGCGATCGCTGAAAAAACGCAGGGGCTTTACAATGTAAAATATGATAGCCTTGGCCTCAATGAAGCATCGGGCAGGCTCACTGTTTCTAACCTGCATATAACCTATGACAGTGCTAAGTATATACAGCAGGCATCACCAGCAGCTATTTTGCTCAATATTTCAATTCCTGCAATCAATGTCACCGGCATCAAAACGCCGAGGGCGCTTTTGCAAAAGGAAATCAAGGGAACTAAAGTAGAGATCAGGTCGCCGGAGATCGAGATCTATTACACCTATAAAGGAAAAGATTCGGCAAGAAATGTTCCCACAGAAGAAATATATAAACAGATATTGGGTGAATTTAATTTTATTGAGTTTGATACGGTGTTGATCACTGATGCAAAGATCAGCACTAATAGTTTACGCACGGGCAAACCCATCGTTTTGATCGATAGTGTGTCCATCATGTTTGGCGCCGTTAAAATTGACAGCGCTTCACAAGTTGACAGCACCCGGTTTTTATTTTCAAAACAAATACAGCTTAGCGCTCATGAAGCAAGATGGCGCTCAGCCAATGGACGCTATGGATACAAAGTATCTGATATGAGCTTTGATACAAAAACCAATATCTTTTCCGCAGGACAATTTGATGTTGACCCTTTACTGTCAGAAAGCAATTTTGCAAACAAATTAAAATACCAGGACGACCGCTATGATTTTTCATTCCGTGATGTGCGTCTTACAGGAGTAAAGAGTGAAAATATCTTAAACGAAAATATACGGGCCGATTCATTGATCATTTCTTCCGCCTCGCTAAAAGTTTATAGAGACATTGGTCGCCCGAGAGATAAAAAGAACAGGGTGGGTAGCTATCCACACCAGGTGATTAACCAGGTGCCTCTCATATTTGATATCAGGAAAGTGATCGTGAACAGCGCCTTTGTAGAATACAAAGAAAGAAATCCTATTACCCGTGAAGCCGGGAAAGTGCAGTTTTATAATGTCAATGCTTTTATCAGCAATTTTAGTAACAACGACGAAACTATCAGGAAGAATAGCCTGATGACGGCAACGGTGAATTCCAGGTTCCTGAATAAATCCTATTTAAGAACAAACTGGCTTTTTTATTTAAAACATCCTGCCGGGAAGTTCAAAGTGAAAGGAGAGTTATCACCGATGGATGCAAAACAGTTAAATGTGCTGGCAGAACCGATGGGACCTGCAAGAATAGAAAAAGGGAGCCTGAATAGTCTTGCATTCAATCTTGATGGAAATGATAACGGAACGAATGCGCAAATCAAAGTGCTGTATAATGATCTGAAAATGTCGTTGCTTGAATTGGATAAGGGAGCTAAAGAAACAGACAGAAAATTCCTGGCGAGTTTTTTAGCCAATATTATTATCAAAAACGATAATCCTAAAAAGGGAGAGGAGATAAGAACCGCCAATATCAACTATACCCGTGATCCGAATCGCTCCCTGTTTAACCTCTGCTGGAAAGCGATATTTAAGGGAGTAAAACAAACATTGGGCGTGAAAAAATAGTGTAGAAAAAGCGCCCCGTTTATTTTTGGAAAATTTTTTCCATTTTCTTGTGTTGATAAGCCGCAGCACATCTTTTCCACAAGTTCATTCACAGGCAGCTTTTACAATTGATCTGCGTTAATTGTCATACCCTTTTGGCACTAATATTTCTTTAGTCTTCTAAACTCTTTTATGATCAGGCAACCAATGACTACTGGCCTTGAGGCAGTAAATAACGATGTTATGTCAATACACAATTATCTCATCAATACCTTCAATGAGAAAAAGGAAATGCTCACTGAGTGTGTAACTGTTTTTAAGGAAGGTCTTACAGGTGCCTTTCATTTTACCACATCCTGTGTGAGCAGTATCATTCTCCCGATCAATAATTTTCTGAAGGACCTGGACCAGATGGAAGAAGAATTCAAACAGGAGCATATCAGGAACGAAAAAAATTATATCTGCCTGGAAGGGCAGATGATCTTGCGCAACGATGTTCTTTCAATGCCGATGGAAGAGAATTATTAAAAACTATACTATGCCCCGTAACCTCAAATTGGAAAGACCCTGGACTGAAGTAAAAGAAATGCTGAAAGAAGCAAACGTTGATCTCACGGATGAGGATCTCGTTTATCAGCCCGGCGAAGCGGAGAAATTATTGACCAGGCTTGGCAGCAAAATGCATAGGTCTAAGGATGAAATAAGGGCCTGGATCGAAAGTGCCTCTTACACAGATGGCAAGGCCTCTTAATCTGCGCAGAACAGGCCGCAGATGGCGTAGATATTTTATTGGATCACAGATAGCATCTGCGTGATCTGCGATTAAATCAGCGAAAATCTGCGGGAAAACTCTAACAATTATTCAAATTGTGCCACTACCAAAAAGTCGCAAATATCCCCGGTATTGTCGGTTTTATACTATGATCGTTTCATTTTTTTGATGGATGTTTGTATCGTCAATCGAAACGAATAACACAAAAACTAAAACAATGGAAACGATAGAAAAAACGGTTATCACTATTGAAACGGTAGTGAATACCCCTGTTCAAAAAGTTTGGGATTATTGGACAAAACCCGAGCACATTACTAAAT
>DASVNY010000029.1:0-3549 GCA_036383615.1 Chitinophagaceae bacterium | reverse complement strand
CAACAGGAATGGGATGATCATGATCGTCACCAAAAAACACTGGCGCCTGACCTGGCAAAAAATTACCTCGAAAGCTGTGCGCCCAACGCGGTCATCTTCACATTTGGAGATAATGATACATACCCGCTTTGGTATGCACAGGAAGTAGAAGGTGTTCGCCCTGATATCCGTATTATCAATAACAGTTTGCTGGGTATTGACTGGTATGTTAACCAGCTTCGTTATAAGGTTAACGATGCAGACTCATTGGATCTTGTATGGCCCGCTGAAAAATACATGGGTAATAACCGCAACTATGTGCTCTATCGTCCAAGACCTAATATCTCCCAGGATACTTACTTCGATCTCTATGACCTGATGAAGAATTATATCGGCAGCGACGATCCTGCTAAAATGGATAATAATGGTGGAGAACCCATCAACACCTTCCCTATCACTAAAGTGAGGATACCAGTTGACCAGGCTCTCGTAAGAAAAAATGGTACAGCAAATCAATCAGATAGTATCTTAAGCGAATTTCGTTTTGAATTGCCGAAGAGAGCGTTGCTGAAAAATGACCTGGCGCTGCTAAACATCATTGCAGCCAACCAGTGGAAGAAACCTATCTATTTCACATCACCATTCGGAGAGTTAGGCTTTGGTCAGTTTTTAAGAAAAGAAGGTATGGCTTATCGCCTGGTTCCTGTGGTTCCAAAAGCTCCGCAAAACATGTGGGTGACTGAGCAGCTTCTTCGCCGTAGTCCTACTGTAAAAGACAATGATATGACCGGCATGTATAATAACATGATGACCAAGTTTGGATTTGGCGGTGCAGATAAAGACGGTGTTTATTTTGATGAAGAGAACCGCAGGCACCTGCTTAATATCCGGGCTATGTATGGAGAAATGGCAGGCGAATTGGGTGATGCCGGCAGAAAAGATGAAGCACAAAAGCTGTTGGATAAAGCAGAAAAAGGAATGAATCCTGCTAATTTCCCTTATGCGTTGGTGAGCCGCTATAACAGCCATAACCAGACAGCATTGGTCTATCTCGAAGCTGCTTATAAAGCCGGGAAAAATGATCTTGCTGAAAAAGTAAGAGCAGACGTACGTAAAGATCTTGAGCAGCAACAACGGTATTATGAATACATGCGGGCTGAAAAACCTGATTTCTTTAGTCATTTTGAAAGAGATGACCAGAATAACAGGGCAATGCTCGGGTTGCTGAAAGCAATTGAAGATCGATATGCGCCACAGTCAGCACAACCTAAACCTGCTGGCGAAAACCCGGCAGTGATCACACCGGGAAAACAGAATAGTGATACTCCTAAAAAAGACACCCCGCGTTGATCGAATATTATTCTTTTCAAAAACCCTGCTTATATAGCGGGGTTTTTTATTTTGAACCGATCAGGCTTTTAGTTGTTGTTATTGCATCCTCCGAAGCTTTAGCGCAGGAGGGTATAGCAACAGAATTATCGTAAATTGCTAAAGACAAGATCGGGAGAGTCAGATTCTATGCGTGGATTTCATTTTACCAGGTTCGATCCGAATGAAGGAGGCAAAAGCCGTTTTGAACAACTGCTCGACCTCTTTATGCAATTGCTTACCTACACCAGTGGCGATATCACCGAAGCTATGCAATGGCTGAATGAGCTTGATAAAAAGTATGAGCTTACCGATGATGAATATGGCATGGGAGATTTTATTGATGAGCTCAAAGAGAAAGGTTATATCACTGATGATAATGAACAGGGCCAGATAAAGATCACTCCCAAAACAGAGCAGGGCATCCGTAAAAGAAGCTTGGAAGAGATCTTTGGCAAACTCAAAAAAACAAAACAGGGCGACCATCATAGTTTCAAACCCGGTCAGGGTGACGAGATCAATCCCGAAACCAGACAATTCCGGTTTGGCGATATGCTTGAGCAGATCGATTTTACCGAATCCATCCGAAATGCGCAGATCAATCATGGTATTGAAAGTTTCGATATGCAGGAAGATGACCTGAGTATTCGCGAAACCGATTTCAAAGCGCAGACTTCTACGGTACTGATGATCGATATCTCACATTCGATGATTCTCTATGGAGAAGATCGCATCACGCCTGCGAAAAAAGTAGCGATGGCGCTCAGTGAACTGATACAAACAAAATATCCCAAAGACACTTTGGATATCGTTGTATTTGGGAATGATGCGTGGCCGATCGAAGTAAAAGATCTTCCCTATTTACAAGTCGGCCCCTACCATACCAATACAGTAGCAGGCCTTGAACTGGCAATGGATATTTTGCGGAGAAGAAAAAACCCGAACAAACAGATATTCATGATCACTGATGGGAAGCCCACCTGTTTGAAGATCGGGAAGCGCTATTATAAAAACAGTTTTGGGTTAGATAGGAAAGTCGTGAACCGCTGTATGAATCTTGCGGCGCAATGTAAGAAATTGAAAATACCCATCACCACTTTTATGATCGCCACTGATCCTTACCTGCAAAGATTTGTACAGGAATTTACTGAAACAAACAATGGTAAAGCCTTTTTTGCATCATTGGATAAGTTGGGAGCGTTTATATTCAAAGATTTTGAAAATGGGAAAAGGAAGACAGTTTACTAGTCAGAGCCTTGATTGAGGTGGATTAAAATGATTTTGCAGATTATGACAGACTACAAGTACAAAGAGATCACTGAGAAAATCATTGGCGCGGCTATGAAAGTTCATTCTACACTGGGAAATGGCTTTCAGGAAGTAATATATCAGCGAGCCCTGGCTATTGAAATGGAAGAAAATGGGCTCGGGTTTGCACGAGAGTTCAGTATGCCCATCTACTATAAAGGAAGAAATATCGGAGAAAGAAGAGTTGATTTTTTTGTTGAAGAGAAAATTATGGTCGAAATAAAAGCAATAATTCAATTGGAAAAAGTTCATCTTGCTCAAGCTAAAAACTATCTTGAAGCATATAACATGGAAGTTGGATTGCTAATAAACTTTGGCAGTATTAGCCTTGAGTTTAAGCGATTAGGAAATCTAAAATATACACCCACCAAATCTCTCATCAATCCATAAATCCACCCAAATCCTGGTTCAGACAATGAATATCCAAAAAATAAAAACACTCGGCGAATTAAAGGCTTCTGGCTATAAGCCCAAAAGCATCAAAGAGGAGCTACGTCAAAACCTGATCGCCAAACTCGCAGCAAAGGAAACAACCTTCCAGGGAATTGTAGGTTATGAAGACACCGTAATTCCGGATGTAGAAAGAGCTTTGCTAAGTAAGCACAATATTCTTTTCCTTGGTTTGCGCGGACAGGCAAAAACAAGAATGGCAAGGCAAATGGTAGAATTGCTGGATGAATATATTCCTTCTGTTGCCGGCAGTGATATTAATGATGACCCGATCAATCCTATTTCGAAATTTGCGCAGGAAGAGATCGCCACACATGGAGATGAAACAGCTATCCATTGGATACATCGCAGCGAACGTTATGGCGAGAAGTTAGCCACGCCTGATGTAAGTGTTGCCGATCTTATTGGTGATATCGACCCGATCAAAGCGGCTAATCTCAAGCT
>DASVNY010000028.1:0-4900 GCA_036383615.1 Chitinophagaceae bacterium | reverse complement strand
CAACAGGGACTTAATGCAAGACAAATGCAGATACTGTTGCTTGACAGTATCAAACAGGAGTATGAATACAACACCACGCAACAGATCTATGTAAGTCCGGTGGCCTGGGAAGCAGTGAAGAACCTGAAAGATCAAAACATGCTTATCATTAACCAGGTTGGCGCCACCCTGCCGGCCGAAGCAACCGGCCTCGATCTCAACAGAAGGTTATTAGAATTTATGATGGCAAGTAAAAAAGGGACTTTGCATGAGATCGTGCTGGAAGCATTGAACTATGAAGCAAAGAAACTGATGAAATAGATGAGTTGACAGGTGTCAGCTGCCGGATGTCAGGTTGAAAGTTTAATAAAAAAATGACATGTCAGAAGGAAAAAAAATATTTACCGATAGTAGCATAGAAATAAAAGGGTTGTATTCCCAGGCAACCGACAACCCACAACCGGCACCTGAACAACCTGGCAGTTTCCCCTTCACCCGCGGCATTCAACCCGACATGTATCGCGGCAAGTTGTGGACGATGCGTCAATACGCTGGCTTTTCAACAGCAGAAGAAAGTAATAAAAGATACCATTACCTGTTATCACAGGGCGTTAGCGGGTTAAGTGTGGCATTTGATCTTCCTACACAGATCGGCTATGACAGCGATCATGCTTTAGCTGAGGGAGAAGTAGGAAAAGTTGGTGTAGCCATAGATAGCATTGAAGACATGCAAACACTTTTCAATGGTATCAAGCTCGAAGATGTCAGCACCTCGATGACCATTAATGCTACCGGGTTCATCTTGCTATCGTTATATGTTGCGCTGGCAAAACAGCAGGGCGCCGATCTTAAAAAGATCAGCGGAACAATACAGAATGATATTTTAAAAGAATACGCAGCAAGGGGAACCTATATCTATCCACCCAAGCCATCCATGCGTATCATCACCGATATATTTGAGTGGTGTAGCAATGAAGTTCCTAAATGGAACACTATCTCTATAAGCGGTTACCATATCCGTGAAGCGGGCAGCACGGCTGTGCAGGAGATCGCCTTTACATTGAGCAATGGAAAAGCTTATGTAAAAGCAGCACAGGCAAGGGGATTGGATATAAATGTTTTTGGCAAACGTCTCTCCTTTTTCTTCAATGCACATAATAACCTGTTTGAGGAGGTCGCTAAATTCAGGGCCGCAAGAAAAATGTGGGCACAGATCATGAAAGAACTCGGCGCAACTGATCCTAAAGCCATGATGCTTCGCTTTCATACCCAGACAGGAGGAAGCACTTTAACCGCGCAGCAACCCTTAAATAATATTTCAAGAGTTACTGTTCAAACGCTGGCTGCAGTATTGGGAGGAACCCAATCATTGCATACCAATGGATATGACGAAGCATTAAGCCTCCCCACAGAAGAAGCAGCAAGAATTGCTTTGCGTACTCAACAGATCGTAGCCTTTGAAAGCGGCGCACCTGATACAGTTGACCCATTAGGCGGTTCCTACTTTATTGAATCACTAACGCATGAGGTAGAACAAGCTGCCTGGAAACTGATCGAAAAGATAGATGCAATGGGCGGCAGTGTTCCTGCTATCGAGCAGGGTTTTATTCAAAATGAAATTGCCCGTAGCGCTTACGAGTATCAGCAAAACATTGAAAAGGGTGAAAAGATAATTGTGGGCGTAAATAAATTCAAGGTTGCTGAAGAAGAACCTATTCCTATTTTAAAAGTTGACGATAGTATCATGGCAGTGCAGGCTGAAAAACTGAAACAGCTTAAAAATAATCGCAATCATGCTAAAGTGGATCAGCTATTGCAGGAGCTGAATGATAAAGCTACAAGCGGTGAGAACATCATGCCCGTTGTAGTGGAAGCCGTAGAGAATAAATGTACACTCGGGGAAATTGCAGATACACTGCGAGAAGTTTTCGGAGAATATAAATAATCATCATGCTGCAAACCACTCTTGTACGCAATAACGAAGAGTTGCAGCAAATACTTCAACTACAACAGGAAAATCTTCTCGCTACTATTTCAGCAGAAGAAATGCAGGCGCAGGGTTTTGTTACGATGCACCACGACCTGGCCGTTTTACAGAAAATGAATGCCCTTGCTCCAAGTGTGATCATCAAAGATGATGATATTGTAATAGCCTATGCGCTTACCATGCTGAAAGAATGCAGCGGTTTGATGCCTGCGCTTGAGCCAATGTTTGCTTTGTTTGAAACACTCAATTGGCAAAACAAACCGCTTAATGAGTTTAGCTATTATGTGATGGGACAGATATGTGTTGCAAAAGCTTATCGTGGTAAGAACCTGGTGAATGAACTGTACCAATATCACAAAAAAATATACCAGCAAAGGTTTGACCTCTTTCTCACAGAAATATCAACCCGGAATTCCCGCTCTTTAAAGGCACATGAAAAAGCTGGCTTCAAAACAATCCATATTCATAAAGACAAACTGGATGAATGGGCCATTGTTGCCTGGGACTGGAGCTGAACCTATTTGTTAGATCCCAAATACTTATTGAAAAACCCTTCACAGGTCAGCACTTCAATGTCGGAGAAATAAAAATCTTTTACATCTTCAGTAATGATGCACGCACATTTGCTTTCTGCTGCTGCATAATATTCCAGTCCATCCTCAAAATCATGAATAGAAGGGTTTTCAATTGCTTTTTTAACCGCTGCTCCTGTAACAGAAGAAATCGACAGGTGTTTTGCAAGGGTTTCAATTTTCTGTTTTGCTGTTTTTTTATTCTTTTTCTCAGCGAAGTAAAAACCAATGGCCAGACAAAGCGGTGACGTGAACACTTCGAAATTCTTATGATCAGCAAGACTTACAATACGTGATGAATAGCTGAACAATGGGTATTCTTTGTTCAGTACAGAAACGAGAACATTAGCGTCAAGAAATAATCTCATTTTTTAGAAGAGAAATATTCAGCCTTTGCAGCTTTGCGGCTTTTCTTTTTGGTTTTATAAACGGCTTCCCCTTCGGAAACAATGCTTACCCATTCTGAGATTGGAATTTCCTCAAGCGAAGAATAATTGCCTGAAACTGTTTTTTGCAAAAGAAACTCAACAAGGCGGGACAGGCTGATATTGTTTTTTTCTGCAAATCGCTTGGCCTTATTGGCAACCCCTTCATCAAAGCTTAAAGTAACTTTGGAATCCATCTTTCACAATTTGCAACAAATCTATTGTTTTTTCCCGTAAAGAAAAAATTATTTATACGTATAAAAATCAGCCCTTTTTCACCTCTTTTGCCCAGGCATCTTTTAAGGTAACAGTACGGTTAAAGATCATGCCGCTGGCGCTGCTATCCTTATCCAATACAAAATATCCTTTACGGATAAACTGGTAACGTTCGTCAAATTTTGCATTCTTCAGATCAGGTTCGGCAAAAGCAGTTTTAACCGTATGCAAACTATCAGGGTTCAGGTATTCCTTAAAATCGCCCTCTTCATCAGTAGGATCTTCTACTTTAAATAATCTTTCATATAATCTTATCTCGGCAGTGATGGCATGTTTAACACTAACCCAATGTAAAGTCCCTTTTACATGTATTCCGGATGTATCATGACCGCTCTTACTTTCAGGAATATAAGTGCAACGAACTTCAGAGATATTTCCCTCTGCATCTTTTATCAGCTCTTCGCATTTTATGATATAAGCGCTTTTCAACCTTACCATCTGCCCCGGCGCAAGCCTGAAGTATTTCTTAGGCGGGTTTTCCATAAAATCTTCCCGCTCGATATACAGCTCATTGCTAAAAGGGATCTCTCTTTCTCCCCCGTTCGGATCCTCGGGATTATTCTCACTCTTCAGCATTTCTTCATTACCGGCATAATTAGTGATCACCACTTTCAAAGGATCAAAGACCACCATTCTTCTCAACGATATCTTATTGAGGTGTTCCCTGACACAGAACTCAAGCAAACCCACATCCACCATATTGTCTCTTTTCGCCACTCCTATCCTATCGCAAAACTCACGGATGCTGTCAGGAGTATATCCTCTGCGGCGAAGCCCGCTGATAGTTGGCATTCTTGGATCATCCCAGCCGGCCACATGTTTTTCATTTACCAGTTGCAATAACTTTCTTTTACTCGTAACGGTGTAGTTAATGTTACGACGTGCAAACTCATATTGATGCGAAGGATATAGTTCCAGTTTTTCGATCAGCCAGTCATATAACTCTCTATGCGGAACAAACTCCATGGTGCAAATAGAGTGAGTTATTTCTTCGATGGCATCACTTTGGCCATGTGCCATATCATACATCGGATAGATGCACCATTTATCACCTGTGCGATGATGATGCGCATGTTTGATGCGATACAGCACCGGGTCGCGCATCAGCATATTGATATGTGCCATATCGATCTTTGCCCGTAATGTCCTCGTGCCATCAGCAAACTCTCCATTCTTCATGCGGGTGAAAAGATCAAGATTTTCTTCGATGCTCCTGTCACGGTAAGAACTATTCTTTCCAGGCTCTGTAGGCGTTCCTTTCATAGCCGCCATTTCTTCAGAACTTGAATCATCTACATAAGCAAGCCCTTTATTGATCAGTTTTAAAGCATAGTCATATAACTGATCGAAGTAGTCGCTGGCATAACGCTCATTTTTCCATTCAAATCCCAACCAGCGAATATCGTCTTTGATGCTTTCCACATATTCCGTATCCTCTGTTACAGGGTTGGTATCGTCAAAACGCAGGTTGGTATATCCCGGGTAACTTTTAGTTAGTTTGAAGTTGAGACAAATGCTGCTGGCATGGCCAATATGCAAATAACCATTTGGCTCGGGGGGAAAACGGGTAGCAATACTTTTATACTTACCGCTTTTAAGGTCTTCTTCGATTATTTCTTCTAAAAAATTCAGGCTGCGTTCTTCTGACATAGTTGCTTAAA
>DASVNY010000027.1:0-5147 GCA_036383615.1 Chitinophagaceae bacterium | reverse complement strand
ACTCTTCTGAAACACCTTTCGTAGCGGGAAAGAAATATTACTGGCATCAAGTGCTGCAGTTGCCACCTGGTAAAAAAGCGGCTGGAACTGGTGATAGTTGAAACGGTCAATCAATATTATTTCAAAACCTGCCTTGTTATTGAGCTTACGGGCCAAACGTAATCCGCCAAACCCGGCCCCGACGATCACTATTTTCATAGCTTCCTGATTTACGACCCAAACTTACACAATTTTCAATAATTACTGAAAATTTAATTTATTCTGTACTACTTTTATGGCAAACAATTTTATGGAAACAGATAGTATAAGCGAAATAGTTCCGGAAAAAGTTCACAGCACCGTTAATTTTAACAGGTATGACAGCATTAAGACCTATTATGATATTGCCGGCCCCGACTATGAGGTATGGAGTCATCAATTCAACATGCACTTTGGCTATATCCGCTCCTTCATGGATGTTTTCTCACTCGAAAAGATGCTGGTAAACATGAGTGATGAAGTGATCAACCAATTACAACTCGGCAAAACCAGTGCTCATATTGCCGATCTTGGTTGTGGTGTGGGCGCTGTTGCCCGTTATACAGCTAAAAAATATCCTGCTGTAAATATTACAGGAGTCACGATCTCAAAGTACCAGGTTGAAAAAGCCAGTGCATTGAACCGCAAAGATGATTTGCACAGGCAGATAAGTATTGTAAATGAAAATTTTGAAGCCCTTTCATTCGAAGACGAGAGCTTTGATCATGCATATGCATTGGAAAGTGCCTGTCACAGCAGTGGCTCCAGCAAAGAATTGTTCATTGCCGAAATGGCCCGCATACTGAAAAAAGATGGTCGCTTTTGTATCGCGGATGGTTTTTTAAAACCCGATGCCAAAAGACCTTCGCTGTTTAACTACTTAAATAAGAAGATCACTAAGTTTTGGGCCGTTCCCTGTTTTGCCAATATTGATGAGTTTGAAAGAACATTAAAAGAATATGACTTAAAAGATATCAGCATCAGGGAAATAAGCTGGAAGATCGCTCCTTCGGTTATGTATGTTCCCTGGACCTGTGTAAAATTCTTTGTAAAAGAGATCTGGCGCAACAAAAGCCTGCGTATGGAAAAAGAAAGATGGAACAACGTGTATGCACCCGTTTTGGGAATGATACTTGGTTTGTATCGCAAACATTTCGGATACTATATTATCACCGGGAAAAAGTAGCACCGCTCACAGCTCATAGCTCAGGGCTCTGAGTTAATACAGCATCCTTACTTTGATCGTTTCTTTTACCTCTTTCAATAATTGTACAGCTTTGGATGAAAGTTGTTTGTCAACATCCAATACCACGTAACCAATTTCCTCATTAGTTTTTAGGTATTGTCCTACAATATTGATATTATTCTTTGAAAGCTGGGTATTGATC
Organism: Chitinophagaceae bacterium; assembly: GCA_036383615.1. Classification (GTDB taxonomy): domain Bacteria; phylum Bacteroidota; class Bacteroidia; order Chitinophagales; family Chitinophagaceae; genus CADEDV01. The sequence continues at coordinate 3,741 of DASVNY010000027.1, read as the reverse complement.
GCTGATAAGACACCGGGCACATTATTATGTATATGCAAAATGCGATGAGAACCTTCCTGTGGAGGTAACGCCAATGCCGGAACAGTGTGTGAACCGAAAGTGATGCCTTTCTCCAAATAATTAAACAATTTAATGCTCACATCTTCTCCTATATTCTGTTGCGCTTCTTCTGTGCTTCCACCGATATGCGGCGTTAAAATCACATTGGGAAGATCCTGCAGTGGTGTTTGAAAACGATCCCCATTCTTTTCAGGCTCCCAAGGAAAAACATCAATTGCAGCGCCGCCTACATTTCCATCAACAATTGCTTTTCGAAGTGCATCAAGGTCCACCACTTCTCCCCTCGCATAATTAATAAGTATTGCCCCTTTTTTAAAATGCTTCAGCGTTGATTTATTAATGATATTCTTTGTCTGCACAGTTTCGGGAACATGCAGTGTTACTACATCCGCCCGGGAAAGCAATTCTTTCAACGATTTTGCATCAACAGCATTACCTAATGGCAGTTTTGTTTCCACATCATAAAAAAGCACTTTCATGCCCAATGCTTCTGCCAGCACACTCACCTGCGAACCGATATTGCCATAACCAATAATCCCTAATGTTTTTCCCCGCAACTCATAACTATTCTTTGCTTCCTTCATCCAGATACCTTCATGAGCCGCTTTATTTTTATCAGGGATCCGGCGAATAAGCATAATGGCTAATCCAATTACCAACTCTGCAACCGACCTGGTATTTGAATAAGGTGCATTAAAGACAACTACTCCATTCTTCCTTGCTGATTTGAGATCAACCTGGTTCACACCAATACAAAAACAGCCGATGGCCTGCAGTTTGGTCGCGGCATCCAATATATTCTTTGTGATCTGGGTTTTTGAGCGAATGCCGAGAATATGGACATCCTTTATTTCTTTAATAAGCTCTTCCTCGCTCAGGGCCTTGGTAATTTTGTCAACCTGTACATACCCATATTGGCGAAAATTTTTCACAGCTATATCGCTGATATTCTCCAAAAACAGGATACGGATCTTCTCTTTCGGGTAGCTCGTTTTAGCATTGCTTGTCATATTACAAATATACTTGCGTAGTTATTAAGATAATTGACGCAATGGGGAAAAGTTCACACACGATGGCAAAGTGGTGGCTTTAATTTTGTTTAAACACACAGGTAGTGGGACGAGTTTTATATACGATTGTCATACTTACGATTGTTTGGAGTTGTAATTTTTCATCATCAAAAGAAAAGGACAGCACCAACTCATTAAATTATTCTCCCCCTACTCCCGGGAAGCTCGACCCGGAGTCTTTTCGCAACTATAATCGCTCACTTTCTTCTTTAATGGACAGCAGCCTGCTTCGCAGTGGGTTTAATGGGGCCATCCTTATTGCCAAAGATGGTGAAGTGCTGTATGAAAAATATGTTGGCTATGCTCATCTGCAGAAAAAAGATTCGGTGACCGATAGCACTGCTTTTCACCTGGCATCAGTAAGCAAACCTTTTACAGGCGTTGGAGTGCTGAAAATGGTGCAAGAAAACAAATTATCGCTGGATGATAGTTTGCAACAATTCTTTCCTGGCTTTCCTTATCATGTGGTCACTATTAAAATGCTGTTGAATCATCGTAGCGGGATACCCAACTATGTTTACTTCATGGCCAATAGCAAATGGGATAAGAATGTGTATGTGACCAACCAGGATGTATTGAATTTTATTTTCAGCGATCAGCCAAAATTGAGTTTTACTCCCGGCACAAGGTTCAGCTACAGCAATACCAACTATGTGCTCCTGGCAATGATCATTGAAAAACTGAGCGGAAAACCGTTCCCGGTTTACATGAAAGAAAATTTGTTTGACCCTTTACAGATGCATCACACTTATGTCTATACTTATGCTGATTCCGCAAAATCGATCCCATCTTTTAATTATAACAATAGCCTTTGGCAAAATGATTTTTTAGATATTACTTATGGCGATAAGAACACTTATTCAACACCGAGGGATATATTAAAATGGGACCAGGCGCTATACACCGGCCAGGTTGTTCGCCTGAGTTTATTGGATACAGCATTTACCCCTTATAGTAATGAAAGGCCGTCGGTGCATAATTATGGTCTTGGTTTTAGGCTTTTACTATTGCCCAATGGAAAGAAAGTGATCTATCATTTTGGCCGCTGGCATGGCTTCAACGCCGCATTTGCGAGACTGCCGGAAGAAAAGGCAACGATTATTATCCTGGGAAATAAATTCAACCGAAACATTTATTACACTGCTATCAAAACATATAATCGGTTTGGTTCTTATGACCGTTGGAAACAGGAAGAAGATAGCGAGACCGATGAGAATGGAGGAAGGAAATAAGGTGTGTATTACCCGAAATAGCAATCGGTTTTAGATTTTGGGCAGTATTTGGCCCAGTGCTGGGCCCTCCCAACGCCCCAGCGCCCTCCCCCCACCACCGACCATTTCTTCTCAAACAAATGCTCTCCTATCAGCAACATCTGCCGACTTCACTCAATAGTTGTCATAGGATTTGATTAGCTAATCGTTACAAATATCGTATCTCATACCAGGCAAAACCAAGGGAAAAACACCATAGAATTATGGTTTTTTTCTGCCATTAAAACCAGAAAAACCTTTCTTTATTTCAAACCTGTTGATTATCGGGAGATACACTACTGGAAATAATAGTCATATCTTTTTGCAAATTCTTTCTCAACTTTATGATCCGCCGGACGGCGGCTTTTATGAAAATTCTTTCAGCCGAAGAAATACGAGCATGGGATCAATATACGATCCGGCATGAACCGATCGCCTCCATTGACCTGATGGAAAGAGCCGCTACAAAATCGGTCGAATGGATCATTGAGCATTATGCTGATGCAGGTTCATTTAGCGTGTTCTGTGGCAAAGGCAATAATGGCGGCGATGGATTAGCTATGGCAAGACTATTGATGGAAAAAGGATATGCTGTCTCTGTGCATATCCTTGAATTTGGCCACAAAGGCACCGATGATTTTCAAACCAACCTGGCAAGACTGCATAAGCTTAACCAGCCAGATATACATTTTATTCAATCAAAAGAAAACTTCCACACCTTTCCAAACAAACAGGTTATTATCGATGCGCTATTCGGTTCGGGTCTTAACCGGCAACTGGAAGGAGTAACGGCCCAATTGGTTGAGCATATCAACTATTCCGGGTGCGATGTGGTATCAATTGATATTCCCAGTGGTTTATTTGTTGATCGTTCTTCCAAAGGCAATCCGATCATTATCGCCACGCACACGATAAGCTTTCAGTGTTTCAAACCTGCTTTTCTTTTCGCGGAGAACGAAGATTTCATTGGGGAAATTCAAATACTCGATATTGGGTTGCACCGCAATTTCTACCAAAACTTACAAAGCCGTTTTGAACTGCTGGATGATGAGATCATCCATTCCATTCATAAACCGCGGAAACGATTCTCCCATAAAGGAACATTTGGCCATGCCTTAATCGTAGCCGGAAGTTATGGAAAGATGGGTGCCTCTGTTTTGTCAGCAAGGGCCTGCTTGCGAAGTGGTGTGGGTTTACTGACCTGTCATGTTCCCAAAGCTGGTTATGAGATACTTCAAACCGCTGTTCCGGAAGCAATGTTGCTAACCGACTTCAATTCTTCTATTAACACAAAAGTGGAGGATGATCTTACAAAATATGATGCTATTGGTATTGGCCCGGGGCTTGGCACAGCTTCAGAA
>DASVNY010000026.1:0-3293 GCA_036383615.1 Chitinophagaceae bacterium | reverse complement strand
GTTTTTTTCTGCCATTAAAACCAGAAAACACTTTCTCCATTTCAAACCCGATAGTTATAAGGTGATGGATCATCGAAGATGCTCTTCCGTGCTTTCAAAAAAAGTTACAGCCTCTTCCATCTAACTTTAGTTATAGCTGTTGCATGAACACTCATTCGTTACCTGCATAAACAGTTTGAAACTCATGCCTCTTAGGAAAAAACATGGCTGAACTTTTTATACCCCAGTTGATGAAAGACAGTCAATAAACTTTTGTCATATTGTCTTGCCCTTCTCCTGATTCTATTTTGCATCCAGTATTTCAAACCAAAATCATTTTGTATGTCCACAACTCTTCAACCGCTATCGCCGTCAGGCCGCGACAATAACATAGATATCCTTCGTGGGTTTGCCCTTGCCGGGGTGCTTTTCATGTTTTGTGTAAGTGACAATGGACCATCGTATGGTTATACCAATTCTCTTTCCGATGAAATAATATCCTGGTTCAAATATATTTTCATCGAGAGCCGTATGTACACCATGCTCATCATCATTTTCGGTATCGGCTTTCATGTGCAGTTAGCAAAAGCGCAAAAACAAAACGAATCACTGGTGCCGGTTTTTTCAAGACGTATCGCCGGTTTGCTCATCCTTGGTTTTATTCATGCGATCATCTTGAGCAAGCGGGACATCCTTATGTTTTATGGAGCATCTGCTATCGTTCTTTTGCTGGTCCGCAATGCCAGCATAAAATTTTTGTTGCTTTTCATGGGCATTTTATTCTATGTACTTGTACCGGTCATACAATTCAATGTCCCTAATGCCTGGCCAAAGGCCGCAGCTTTAAAACAACCTAATGAATACTGGGATTACCTGCAATACAACTGGCAATTCTTCCAATACTACCACCAGGTGTATTATATCTATATTGAAATGTTGTTCTATTTCATGCTTGGTTTTATCATCAGCAAAGCCGGCATCTATCAAAAAATAAAAACTAATAAAATATTCAGAAAACGATTACTGATCATATCGGCGATTGCTGCTGTTTTCCTTATTCCATTCTGGTATTTCTGGGCACCTGCCAACCTGGATAGGATTTTCAGTGGCATTACCGATAAAAAGATCCAGCTACTTATCGGGTTTGGCTACCGCACCCTTTACCAGGGATGGATGTTGCTTTCAACCACATTGTTCGCGGCTTTATTAATAATCATACAGAAAAAGAAGAGCCTCACATCACTTGCTGCCTTTGGACAAATGTCGCTTAGTAACTACCTCATTCAATCAATCATTCTTGTTCCTTATTTATTAATAACAGATAAGATCAAAGGAATTGCGCCTACTGAAGGCCTGCTAACATTTGTGCTGGTACTCACCTTGCAATTAGCTTTCAGCCGCTGGTGGATGTCAAAATATAAAATGGGTCCATTTGAATGGCTGCTTCGCTCCTTTACCTATTGGAAATGGCAACCGATGAAGAAGAACGAAGAACATGAATTCACGACTGAAAAACAAACGATCACTCTACAAAACCCGCAGTATCGCTAAACTAATACGGATCAAAAACCTTTAACCATTAAAAACAAAAAAAATGAAACAGTTATTTTATGTACATCGCAGGAGCAAAAAATTGTTGCTGCCCTTATTCGCCTTACTACTCGGTTCATCTGCACGATCACAGGCTTTTCCTGAAAAGACCGGTATAGGTTCAAAAAGTATAACTATTGCTGAACCTTTCAAAGAAATTGAAGTGGTTGGCAATGCTACCATTATTCTTACTAATAGTCCTGCCGACCAGGTCATATTCAGCGGTGATGCGAAAGCGCTGGAAGTAACAAAGGCAGGAGTAAGAAAAGGAAGACTTCTCATTAATGTGGACCGGAAAAAAAGCAGGGAGAAGATAACCGTCTATGTTCCGGCTAATAAGATCCATTCGCTTATTGCATCCGGGAACAGCAAAATACTTTCTTCAGGCATGATCAGGGTCAGCGATCTTGAAATATTGCTCAGGGGTTATTCCAACGTGGCTGTCCGATATGATGGAAAATTAAAGATCACTCCTGCCACTGGCTACGAACTACTCGAGGGCTGGCATTAAGTAAAAAAACAGGCAGCATTCTATTATGACTGGCAATTGCAAAGTTTCCGGCAGGATGCTGCTTGTCTCTCCAATCATCAAAAATACCAAATCAAAAAAGTCAACTAATCATGAAACAGTTTTTCCTTTTCCTATTATCTGGTCTATGTGTAAACATGTATGCAACAGTTCGAACAGTCAGTAACAACCCTGCAACATTGGGACAGTTCAGCACAATACAGGCAGCAATTGATGCTTCATCAAATGGTGATACAGTATATGTGCAGGGGAGCCCGGTACGTTATGCCGGTTTCACTATACAGGATAAACGACTTACTATTATCGGCCCGGGATGGTATCCCACTCAAAATTTTCAGCCATTCAAAGCAACAATAGAAGGTAATGTTGCCATCAATGGTATGGGTAGCAGTAAATCAGAATTACAGGGGCTTGATTTTTTTTACACCTTCTCAATAAATACCAGCAATCCCGACAGTCTTCGGTTTATCCGCAACCAGTTTGAAACAGCTTTTTACTTAGGATCCGCAGGCACCTATAAAGGTTATTTATTTGAAGGCAATTGGTTCGATCATAGCTGGCTGTCCGCCAGTGCAGGTGTTCATATCCACAATTTTCTTTTTCAGAATAATATTTTTTATGCAGTATCTACAAACGGAAATTTCTTTGGCTTTGTAAACACATTGAATATTTACTTTGACCATAATCTATGGTATGGCCCTTCGGGAACAAATACCGCACCTTGTTTCGGGAGCGCTTCCAAAGGGATGAATTTTTCAAACAATATTTTTGTTCACCGGAATGTCGCTACCAACAATACACTAAGCATATTCAACAATAACATCACCTATGCTGCCGGTGTTAATGATCCCTGGGATGCCACTTACAGTAACAGTGATGCGGGTGGCAATATTGTCAACCAGGATCCGCAAATGGTCAGCCAGTCATCTGTCAATAACGGTTTGAATCTTCCCCTTCTCAATTTTACGATTGCATCCGGGCCAGCCAATAATGCTGGCAGTGATGGCAAAGACATGGGTCTTCTATTTAATACTACCGGGACATTGAACTGGAGCAATAGTAATATGAGTCGTTTACCTGTTATGGTGGGTATGAATATTTTCAACCCGGTTATCTCTGCAGGCGACACACTCCGGGCCCAGGTAGATGGCCGCAGAAATAATTAAGCCTCTTTAAACATATAATTGTTCATTTT